>JAADHL010000341.1:4428-16490 GCA_013151875.1 Deltaproteobacteria bacterium | reverse complement strand
CATCGGCGCGTCACATTCACCTTGTACTCAAACATCGGCACTCAAATATCGGGGTTGTTCTTGAAACGCAGCGAAGGATGGAAGGGAATCACACCATGTCGATGTAGCCGCAGGGGCATTCCTCAGCGCACTTCTTACAGCCGTTGCACAGGTCTACCTTCATCTTGTAGTGCTGTCCCTTGGGGAGTTTCTCGAAGACGCTGTTCTGGCAGAACATCCAGCAGGAATCGCAATCAAAGCACATTCCGCAGGACATGCATCGTTTCGCCTCATTGAGCGCCTGTTCGGTGCTGAGGCCCTGGGCGATTTCAGCGTCGGGGTCGGCGAAACGCGCGTCGACTGGAATCTCTTTCTGTGAGTTTCTTTCCAGGGGTTTGTACCAGGACAGCTTCATGCGTTCGCCCCTGACCACGGGAGGCTTGTCGGGCTCGGCCGGGTAGGGCTCGCTTCGCAGATAGTGTTCGATGGAATCGGCCGCCATCCTGCCCTGGGCCATGGCAATCGTCACGAGGCCAAGATTGACCGAGTCGCCACCGCCGTAGACCCCGTCCTCGTTCTGGATCTTCATGTGGTCATCGACCTTCATCCAGTCGCGGCCCTCGTGGAGGTCGGGAAGAGGGTCGAAGTCGGGCTCCTGACTGATTGCCGGTATCAGGGACGTCAGTTGGATCTCGAATTCCGAACCCTCGATCGGTACGGGCCGCGCACGACCGCTGGCGTCGGGCTCACCCAGCTTCTGTCGCTGACACCTGATCCCAACCGCCTTGCCGTCCTTTTGCAGGACCTCGATCGGCTGGGTAAGCAGTTCGATCTTGACTCCCTCTTCCTCGGCCCCTTCGATTTCGGGCTGGATTGCGGGCATCTCCTTTCGCGTCCTGCGGTACACTATCGTCACGTCAGCGCCCATGCGTCTGGCAACCCTGGCCGCGTCGATGGCCGTGTCGCCACCCCCGACGACCACCACCTTGTCACCTATCTCGACCGTTTCTCCCGAGTTGGCGCGGTTCAGAAATTCTGTGCCCGTAAAGACATTGGGCGCGTCCTCGCCGGGGACCCTGAGCTTGTACCCCTTATGGGCGCCGATTCCGACGAATACGGCTCGATAGTCCTTCTTTACTTCGTCATAGGAGATGTCCTTTCCCACAGAGGTGTTGAGCTTCAGTTCGACCCCGAGGTCCAGGATGTTGTCGATCTCCTTCTGCAGGACGTCGCGCGGCAGGCGATAGGCTGGGATTCCGTAGCGAAGCATTCCGCCGGCCTTTGCAAAGGCCTCGAATATTGTGACGGGATATCCCCTCCTGGCGAGGTGGTACGCGCACGCCAGGCCAGCGGGGCCGGCGCCGATAACAGCCACCTTTTCGTCGTGTTTCTCGTCGGTCAGCTTCTTGAGTTTCAGGCCCTTTTCCAGACCGTAGTCGCCGACGAACCGCTCCATCACATTGATCGCCACGGCCCCGTCCACGTCTTTGCGGTTGCACTCCGTTTCGCAGGGATGAGGGCAGACCCGGCCGCAGGTGGAAGGCAGCGGGTTGTGGTCGGTGATGATGTGAAATGCCTCCTCGAACGCCTGATCGGAGGTCTTTTCGTAGTCCTCATGCTGGGCCAGCACCTGGAGCCATCCCCGGATATCGGTGCCCTGAGGACAGCCGACAACGCAAGGCGGCGTCTTGGGCACGTACCTTGGCCTGAGATTTGATTCCTCCCCACCGGCGCCGGAGCCGGGCATGGAGTGGGTCTTGATGTTTTTCTTGGGTTTTTTTAGTTTCATGAGCGTTCCTCAGCTGGAATTGCCCGGTCCGCCGTGTGGGAGATCGATTGGGTCCACCCGGCGCCTTGGTGCGCGGACGGATAATCCGGTGTTTCAAGAAGCCGCGCACAGGGGCCATCAGTCGTTGGCAGCGCCTTCCTTGTGGGGAAGCTGAATGTAGCTGCCGCCGAAGTAGGCGTAGACGCAACGACCGTTGTCCATCAACTGGCGTATGGCCAGCTTGCACATCTTCCGGTCGACGTCCGGATACTTCTTTTGGATGGCCTTGGACAGATCGCCGGATTTCAGGTTTTTCTTCCCCATGGAATCGGCGACCATCTGGTACATCTCTTCGGCGATTTCGTCGATGCTCGGAGCACCCATGATGCACCTCCTGGTTTGAAATGAGGGACGACGGGCCGCCCTAACAGCCCGCCGTCCCCCGGTTTACCCTCAGAACTTCAAATGGGTCGACCGCTTGTAGGTCCAGCCCGCGTGCTTGAAGTCGTCGATATGATACCGCGTGAACTCGATACCCGTAAGTTTGAAGAACTTGGGCCAGCCGATGCGTTCAATCCAGTCGCCGATGCGTTCGTATTTGCGCGCATTGGCGGCGTAGACTTCGATGATGTTCTTGACCGCGTCCACGACTTCGGGCCAGCGCGGCGGGTTGTTCGGGATGAACGGAATCGCGAGCTTCGAGAACTTGGGCTCGCTGATGGCGTTCGATACCTTGCCGCCGACCCAGATCGAGATGCCGTCGGTGTCGGGGTCGTTCAACTGCATCGAAGGGCACACCGTATAGCAGTTCGCGCAGAACATGCACAGGTCTTCGGACACCTCGACCGTCTTCATGCCGTCCTTGTCGGCCGTGCGGATGGCGCCCGTCGGACATGACGAAATGGTGGTCGGAATTTCGCACATCTTGGAGATGTTTTTGTCGTCGATTCTCGGGGGCCTCTGATGCACCCCAAGGATCGCGATGTCGGAGCAGTGCACTGCGCCGCACATATTGAGGCAGCAGGCCAGGGCGATCCTGGTCTTGGCGGGCAGCCTCTTTTCCTGGAAGTAGGGGAACAGTTCATCCATCACGGACTTGACGATGCCCGACGCGTCCGTGGCGGACGAGTGACAGTGCACCCAGCCCTGGGTGTGGACGATGTTGGACAGTCCGGAACCGGTTCCGCCCACGGGGAAGCCTTCCTTCGTAATGTCCGCGATGAGCGGTTCGATGTTGGCTTCCTCGGTCAACAGGAATTCCACGTTGTTGCGGCTCGTGAACCGGAGGTGGCCGTCGCAGTACTTTTCCGCGATATCGGCGAACACCCTGATGGTGTCCACGGAGATGAGACGCGGAGAAGCCGCACGGACCGTGAACAGTTTGTCTCCGGATTCGCCCACGTGCACCATGATCCCCGGCTTCAGGATCTCGTGGTACTTCCACTTGCCGTAGTTCGCCTTGATGATGGGCGGAAGGAACCTCTCATAATGTGGAGGTCCGACATCCGTGATTCTATCTGCTGGAGCTTCAGCCATGATTCATGCCTCCTTGAAAACAGCGCTCGGAAACAACCGAGAGCCTGAACATCATTCCTCTTCTTCCTCGTCTTCTTCCTCTTTGAAGAAGATGTAGGGATTGTCGCGCGGCGCCGAGATCATCTCGGGTTCGGGTTCCAGTCCGATCGCTTCAAGGAATGTGGACATCCCTACGCGTTGGATCAGTTCACCGATGCGCTCGCGGTTCTTTCCGTGTTCGCCCCAGAAATCCCAGATGTTGCCGATGAGTTCGTGAAGGTCCTCGACCTCGTCCGGGTCGTTGAGGTCGATGAAGGGAACCAGAACGGATGCCAGCAGCGCGCCGTCCATGATGGGGGCCTTCGCGCCCAGCAGGATGGTGGCGCCCCTTTCCTTGCCGGGGGCCAAGGCCTTCGGCATCACGTTGATGCAGTGCATGCAGTGAACACATTCGTGGTTGTCGACCTCGATGCCCTCGCCGTCGTACTTCATGCACTTGGACGGGCAGATGTCGATTACGTCGGCCTGGATGTCCATTCCGGCCTTGGCGTATTCGGCAACCGCGGCCTGATCAATCTGGATGTCGTCTTTCCATGTCCCGATGATGGACATGTCCGACCGGGCTATCGAAGCCACGCAGTCGTTCGGGCATCCGGAGAATTTGAATTTGAACTTATAGGGGAAGAACGGGCGGTGAAGCTCATCCTGGTATTCCTGCGTGAAGTCGTAGCACAGCTTCAACGTGTCATAGCAGGCCCACTCGCACCGGGCGGGGCCGACGCAGCAGGACGGCGTCCGCAGGACCGACCCGGAACCACCGAGGTCGAAGCCCTCCTTTGCCAGTGCCTGGAACGTGGGCTCCAGTTCGTCCGTGGTGGTGCCGAGGAGCACCATGTCGCCCGTGGACCCGTGCATGTTGGTCAATCCGGAGCCGTGCTTTTCCCAGATGTCCGCGATCTTGCGCAGGATGTCCGAGGTATAGAACCATGCCGCCGGCTGGTTGACGCGCATTGTGTGGAAGTGTGCGACGTTCGGGTACTTGTCCTGAAGGTCGGAGTACCTGCCGATGACGCCTCCGCCATAACCCATGACGCCGACTATGCCGCCGTGCTTCCAGTGCCCAATACGTTCCTCATAGGAGTCCTCGAGCTGTCCCAAAAGGTCCTGAACCATGGGCTTGCGTTCCTGGACCTTGTACAACTCTTTGACGAAGCTGGGGTATGGTCCCTTCAGCAGTTCGTCAAGCATGGGGGTGTCTCGTTTCGCCATGTGTCGTACCCTCCGTCAAATAAAACATGCGCCCGGCCCGTGCAGGGCGTTTTCCTAAGTCGGTTTTTACCGACGCCCCCTGAAGTCGTCAATGTAAATCGGTTATGAAGTTGATTAATGATCTGTCGATGGGCGGAAGATCGCGATTCAGAAGCTCATTATCTCTTCTTCCTTGGTGGCCGTAATCTCGTCGATTCGCGACACGTAGGTCTCGGTCACCTTGTCGATCCGATCCATTGCCCGCTTCTGGTCGTCCTCTGGAAGCCCCTCCGCCTTTTCCAGGCGGGACCTGTGCTCGCGCCGGACGTTGCGAAGGGCGATCTTGCCTTCCTCCGCCATGCGCCGCACCTGCTTGGCGAGGTCCTTTCGGCGTTCGGTGGTCAACGTGGGGATCGGCAGGCGCACCAGGTCCCCGTCGTTGGACGGATTCAGGCCTATGTCAGCCGTACCGATGGCCTTTTCGATGGCGGGGATCAGCTTTTTCTCCCATGGCCGGATCGTGATCAGGCGCGGGTCGGCCACTGCCACGGCAGCGACCTGGCTCAAGGGGGTGGGAACGCCGTAGTAATCCACCTTGACGCCATCCAACAATGCCAGATTCGCGCGTCCCGTGCGTACCTTCGAGAGGTCCTTTTCGTAGTTTGCAATTACCTTCTCGAACGCCTTTTCCAGATCGTTAAGGGTTTCTTCGATCATGGCGGCCTCCATCAAGTTTCGCTTACAATCGTACCAATAGCCTCGCCCCGTAGCAGAGCCGCGATCCTCCCCGGCTCGCGGATGCTGAGAACATGCAGCGGAAGGCCGTTTTCCCGGCACAGTGCCACTGCTGTCTGGTCCATCACCTGAAGATTCTTCTCCATGACCTCCCGATAGGATACCCGATCATACTTGATCGCCTTCGGGTCCTTTTCCGGGTCGCTTGAATAAATACCGTCCACCTTGGTGGCCTTGATGATGGCCTCGGCATTGATCTCCAGTGCCCTCAACGCGGCGCCGGTATCCGTGGAGAAATATGGGTGTCCGGTACCCGCGGCGAAAAGGACGATCCGTCCCCTTTCGAGGTGCCTGACAGCCCGGCGTCTGATGAAGGGCTCGGCCACCTTCGGCATTTCCAGGGCGGACAGTACGCGCGTGTCAAGCCCCAGCCTCTCCAGTCCGTTCTGCAGGACCAGGCAGTTCATGACAGTTGCCAGCATGCCCACCGTGTCGGCTGCGGACCTGTCGAACCGCTGTCCGACTTCGGAGATGCCCCGGAAGAAGTTCCCCCCCCCCGTGACGATGCCCAGTTCCACGCCCATTTCGTGCAGACCCGCGATTTCTTCGGCGATGTTCTCTACGGTGTCCGCGTGGACTCCGAACGACTTGGAGGCCATGAGGGCCTCTCCGGACAGCTTCAGCAGGATCCTGTGATATCTGGTCACAGCCCCTCGCCCAGTTCGTAACGCGCGAACCTGCGCACTCGGATGTTCTCGCCGCATTTTCCGATCACTTCGGTCAGCAGGTCCCTGACGGACTTCGAGTCATCCCGGATGTACGCCTGGTCCAGAAGACAGACTTCCTTGTACCATTTGTTCAACTTGCCGGTGATGATTTTTTCGATGATTTCCGGTGGCTTCTTCTGTCCTTCCATCTGGGCCTCGAAGATCTCCTTCTGCTTGGCCACCATTTCGGGGTCCAGGTCGTCGTGGTCCACCGCCAGGGGGGCCATGGCCGCCACCTGCAGGCACATTTCCCTGGTAAATTCCGTGAATGGGTCCGAGCGGGCAACGAAGTCCGTCTCGCTGTTGATCTCGATCATGACGCCGATGCGGCCGTCGCCGTGTACGTATGTGCTGACCTGGCCTTCCTTCGCGTCCCTGCTCTGTTTCTTCACGGCCGTGGCCCGGTTTTTCTTTTTCAGGTATTCGACGGCCTTATCGAAGTCACCGCCGGACTCCTCGAGTGCAGTTTTGCAATCCAGTATGCCGGCCCCGGTGGCCGCCCTTAATTCCTTGACTGATTCAGCCTTGACACCCATTTCAAACCTCCTTGCTTGTGTCGGGCGTCGATCCACGCCCGTCCAGGTTTCAGTTGTCGCTCGCGGGCGCAGGGGCATCGGCCGATTCCTCGGCGACTGCCTGAGCCGTTTCCTTAGCCGCTTCCTCCGGCGCCACCGCGCCCCGGATCACGACCTCTGGTCCGCCTTCACCACCCGTAGCCACCTGAGACACCGCTTCCCAGTCCGCCCCGCCCTTGCTCGCGTGTCCACCCTCGATGCAGGCGTCCGCGGCCAACGAGGCCATCAACCGGATAGAGCGCAGGGCGTCGTCGTTGCCGGGAATCACGTACGAGACATTGTCGGGATCGCAATTCGTGTCCACAACGGCTATGACCGGAATACCCAGGCGGTTGGCCTCGCGGATTGCGATTTTTTCACGGTTGGGGTCAATAACGAACATGGCGCCAGGCAGGCCCTTGAGGTGCCTGAGGCCGCGGAGGTTTTTCAGAAGCCTGGCCTGCTCCTTTTCCAGGCGGACCACCTCCTTCTTGGGGAGGCGCTCGACCGAACCCTCGGCCAGATAGCCGTCGATGTCATCGATACGGTCAAGGCTTTTTCGCACCGTGATGAAGTTGGTCAAGGTGCCGCCCAGCCATCGATTGGTCACATAGGGCATGCGGCAGCGCAGGGCCTCTTCCTCCATTACCAGTTGCGCCTGGGGCTTGGTGCCCACGAACAGGACGACGTCGCCCTCGCTGGTGACTCGCGACAGGAAATTCAGGGCCGACTTCATCAGTCCCATCGTCTGCTGCAAATCGATTATGTGTATGCCGTTTCGAGCCCCGAAAATGTAGGGCTTCATCTTGGGATTCCAGCGCCTCGTCTGGTGTCCGAAATGAACACCGGCTTCCAGTAGGTTGCGTAGGGTATAGGACATCGATAAACCTCCGTTTCGCGGTTTCACCGGCGACGCGCGCAAGGTGAACCGCAACCTCCATCCCCACCGCCAGCGCCGTTTGCGCCACGGAGGCAGTCAAGGGGATGTGCGTATTCGATACCGCCACCCTGGCGATACCGGAGGCACCGTTTACCACATGGACGGTTGCTCGTCAATCGTCGTCATCGATTTGGCGCATGAAGACGAGCGGCCCTACAGACGTATTAAAACAGAGTATTGCATGGCCAACGTGAATCTTGTCGGGGTGTTTTCGGAATGAAGGACCGCAGGTGGAAACGCCGGGCTCCGGCCCGACCTCTACTGCTTGGCGGCTTCGCTCTGGTAGTAGTCCATCAGGATCTTGGCGACCTCGGGACGGCTGAACTCCTCGGGCAGGCTCTGGCCTTCCGACAGCATCGCCCGGACTTTGGTCCCGCTCAGGAACACCCAGTCGTCCTTGGTGTGGTCCGGGGCGTCCCGCATCATGATGATCTTGTTGAGCTTCTTGGACCACGCGGTGTGGTCGGCCTTGAAGATCTGGATCTCCAGGGCGCCCTTGGGGACCTCATCGAAGATGGTCTGGGCGTCAAAGGGACCGTAGTAGTCGCCCACGCCCGCATGGTCTCGACCCACGATCAAGTGGGTGCAGCCGCAGTTCTGGCGGAACAGGGCGTGGAGCACCGCCTCGCGGGGGCCGGCGTACAGCATGTCGAAGCCGTAGCCCGTGATGAGCACGGTGTTCGGCGGGAAGTACAGTTCGGCCATCTTGCGGATCGCGGCGTCCCTCACGTCGGCGGGGATGTCGCCCTTCTTCAGTTTGCCCAGCAGCATGTGGATCAGGATTCCGTCGGCGTCAAGGGCGTTGTAGGCCATTCGGCACAGCTCTTCGTGGGCCCGATGCATCGGGTTGCGGGTCTGGAACGCGACCACTTTCTCCCAGCCCAGCTTGGCCATCTCTTCGCGGATCTGCCAGGCGGTCCTGAATGTTTCGGGGAAGTCGGTCTCGAAGTACGAGAAGTTCAGCACCTTGATGGGACCCGAGATGAAGGTCTTTCCGACCGAATTGAACGCGGCCACTCCGGGGTGATCCATGTCGGTTGTGCGGAAGACGTTTTCGGTCATGGCCTTCATCTGTTCGTCCGTGGCCTCCTCGATGGCCTCCACGTCCTGAACCGCGATGATGGGGTTGCCGTCGACGTTCGGGTCGCGCAGGGCAATCCGCTTTGCGCCCTGGATGGCCGAGGCGTCCTGAACCACGTTCACAATCGGCACCGGGAAGAACAGGCCGCTGGTGGTCTGCATCTTCTCGGCGGCCGAAATCGAGTCCGCGAGGTTCATGTACCCGGTCAGTGGGTTGAAGTATCCGCTTCCCAGCATCACGGCATTGGCGGCGGCGGCCGAGCAGACGGTGATGGAAGGAAGTGACTGCGCTTCTTTTGCCAGCGCCTCGCGTTCACCGGCGTCCATTACGTACAGGGGATTGAGCTTTTCGGAACCATGAGGTTTAATCATGACTGTTCTCCTCCAGTCGTGGCGAAGGTGTATCGCCGTGTCACAAAAAACAACCGCTACAACTGGTAACGGTTATCCTTCGGGTTGTCCATGAAGGAGTTGCCATTTTGTTGATGTCGGTCAGGATGAACCGGAGTTACTGGATTTCCCTAAGCTTTCTGAAAATCCTGGGGGGATCCGGAAATGTTCTGACAACGGTGTCTATGCGTTCCTTGACGGACTTGACTCTTTCCATGGCCCGTTTCGAAAAGCTCTTTCTTTCATCGGGGGTCATCTGAGACATGACGCGCCTCCCGTCACGGCGGTTGGCCTCCAGCCTCTCATGGTTTTTCTTGATGAATTTATCCAGTTCAGACATGGCCACATCCATCTTTCCATGGGCGTGCTCGAGGATGTACAGGACCTTTTCGAGGTGAAAGAGAGACTCTGCCTGCAGCCTCTCCGCTTCGCTCTGACTCCCCGCCAGAACCATGAAACCGAAAAAAACCACGATATACCAGGGTGCGAAAGGGGGGACTTGAACCCCCACAGCCTTGCGGCTACTAGAACCTGAATCTAGCGCGTCTGCCAATTCCGCCACTTTCGCGCAACCAAAAAGCCGGCGAAATATACGGCTTGTTGAACTGAGTGTCAACCGGTATCAGCGCTCCATGAACGAAGGACCTCCAGGAGAACTTCCAGGTAAGACCTCTAGGAAGAACTTCCAGGAAGAACGGCCGTGACGAACGGCGGTCGCTCGGCCTCAATCGTTGAACAGGTCGGCAGCCGCCTTCTGAAGGATTGTGGCCAGGGCGGGACCCAGGCTGACGCTTTCCTCGTAGTGGTCCCCCGCATCGTCACCATACGCCACAGTATCCAGCACGCCCGGCAGGCCGAACATCTCGTCAAGAGGACGGGACAGCAGCAGTGTGTTGTCGGGTTCCGGGATGATATAGCCGGTCATCTCGCCGGTCAGGCCCAGCAACACGGGATATTTGGCGTCGAGCCGGGAGGCGAGGGGAGGGGCGTCCGGGTCGTCGGGCGAAAGGCGATATGGTGCCGCGTGGGCGTTCAGGCAATCGCAGCCGTCCACTTCAATGGCCGTCCGGCATTGCTCGTAAGGCACCTTGGCGCATGCAGGGTCCGAGTAACCGAACCATGTCGATCCAGGACCCCTCAACGAAGCATCGGCGTACTCGTCCTTTGCCCCGGGCGGTGTCCCAATCCACAATTCGGGCAGGAGTTCGCCCGGCACTGTCAGTACCTGCACCGGTCCCAGACGCAGGAACCACATTCGCGACGGCAGGCACCCCACCACCTCGCCCTCGGCCTCGAGCGGACATGCCTTGCCCTTCACCATGTGGTCTTCCGGGAAGTCCAGGATTGCGGCATCGAACGTGTCGTAGAGTTCCTGAATGTATTCCTTGTATTCGGGATAGAGGGTATCCACCAGTTCCACCAGAGGGTCCAGTATGGAAGTGTCCTCCGACCTGCCGAAGACCTGGAGGTAGCGGTTCTGGATGGGGAGCATCAGGGGAACGCTCTTCAGCTCCATTTCAGGGTCGGTTTCGACGGAGGCGCTTTCGATCAGGTCGGCCGCGAGCCCCCCCAGCAGGCGTCCGTACGAGTCCGTCCGGTCCCAGTCGTCCTCAGAAGTCCAGGACGGAACAGAATCGCCGTCGGCGTCCACCCGCGGATCGCCGGGATCGGCCCCCTGGCATTCTGGGTCTTTCGCTTCGATCGCTTCCTGATCGCAATCGGCCCATATAATGGCGCCATCCGCATCGGTCGCCGGCATGGGCACGCCCAGCGGCGTCTGCAGACCGCCCACGGCCCCGTTCCACAGGATGCCCACCCCGCCGAAACGGGACTCCAGAATATTGCGAACGGCGTTGGGGAAGTCGCTGGAAATGTCGTGACCGCCCCCGCTGACCTCGGGATGGGTGTGGACGTGCGCCACAGCGGCAACCGCCTTGCCATCGGCGTTGAACAGTCCGAATGCCGTCAAGGTATCGTCCGTGGTCACCGGGTCGCGTGAGTCGCGAATCAACCCGGTCATGCGCCCGACCGAACCCTTGCCGCCGAATTCCGGTGAAGTGAAATATGGAGAAACAGAGCCGACCCTGACAGAGCCCGCTTTCATCGAGACCGGCACCGCGGAGCCCGCGGCGGCCTTTACAGCCTTGACGACGGCGTCCACCAGGCTGTCCTGGTACGCGGGATTCAGGCCTGTATGGCTGGTGTCGGGACCCCACATCCCCAATGTGTCGGGACCGGCGTGAGTGTGGGTCGTATGCACCACCAGCCTCTCGGGCGCCCACCCCATTCCGGCCAGCTCGTCGGCGGCAAGACCGGACCTGTAGCCGGTCATCCCCAGCAGGTCCAAGGCCACGACCGCAACGTATTCCCGATCCCTGGCCAGAACCAGGGCCCTTGCCCAGAGCGGGTCCCGGACCTCTTTGGCCAGGCGGTCCTTGCCGAAACCCGCCAGGTACACCGAACCATCCATATCGAGGTCCGGCGTGATCTCGATGGCGGCCGCGCCCGCGTAGAGGACGCCGTTTTCCTCCAGGGGCAGGCCGAGGATCGAACCAGGGGCGGACGCGTCCGTGGAGTCCGTTCCTTCCCCGATTGCGGAATCACCAGGGCCGGGCTCGCCGCCTGCATCAGAACCGACCGTGTCCATGGCGTCGATTGCCGAATCAGGGGAGGAAAGAGTTGATGAGCCGCACCCTGCCATCATCAGGGCGACCACGATGGGACATGAAACCAGAAACGTCCTCAATCCCGTCTCCAGAGTCGTTCTTCAATGCCCTGCGCGTCGATGATCAGGCGCGCCAGTACGAAAAGCAGATCCGACAGCCTGTTGGTGAATCGGACGGCGACTTCCGGCACGGTTGTCGAGGCAGCCAGGGCCACGACCCTGCGTTCGGCCCGCCGGCAGACCACGCGTGCGCCGTGCATGAGGACCTCTGGTCTGGAACTCCCGGGTATCTGGAAACTGCTGATCCCGGCGATCCAGCCTTGGGCCCGGTCGATTCGTCGCTCCAGGTCTTCCACGTCCCCGTCGGTCACGCCCGGCCCTTGTTCACCGGTGGAAGCCAACTGGGCGGCAAGGCGCATCA
>JAADHL010000341.1:0-4309 GCA_013151875.1 Deltaproteobacteria bacterium | reverse complement strand
GACCCGCGCGTCGTCCTTGCCTACGGGATCGCCGCCGGCCAGCCTGGTCCGGCCCTTGTCGCCGGTCCTGGTGTACAACCTGGTCATGCCGTTCGTTCGATTTGAGTGTCGGATGACGATTCCCCGACGCTGCCGGTATATCCGCAGGATTCTCGAAGGCATTTGGCTGTGCGGGCGTTGCGCCGGTTCAGTAGAAACAGGTTGGGTGCGCCGCACTGGGGGCACGGTTGATCCAGGGGCTTCAGGGAGGTGCTGAACTTGCAGTCCGGGTACCGTTCACAGGAAAAGAACCTCTTGCCCTTTCGGGAACGCTTTTCAACCATGTGGCCGGTGCAGCCTTCCTCGGGGCATTGTTGAGGCAATGTGTACGTTTTCTTGAAATCGCAGTCCGGAAAGCCGGAGCAGGCAATGAAACGCCCGAACTTTCCGGACCTCACGAGCAGGGGCTTTCCGCACTTGGGGCACGACCCCACCTCTTCAGGCTTGCGTATGGTCACCTTGCCCTTTTCGTCCCTCTCGAACTCACTGGTGTTCCGGCAGTCCGGGTATCCCGAGCACCCCAGAAACGGCCCGTTCTTGCCGAAACGGATCAGCATTTCCTTGCCGCACAAAGAGCATGCTATTCCGGACGGCATGGCCTGGGTCTTCATGGACTTCATGTCCACAGCGGCCTTGTCCAGCGCCTCCTTGAAGCCCTTGTAGAACTCCGTCAGCAATTCGAGCCTGCCCTTTTCCCCTTCCGCGATCCGGTCCAGGTCCTCTTCCATGTGGGCGGTGAAGTCGTAATCCACGATCTCGCTGAAGTGCTCGACCAGAAGGTCGTTGACGATCCGTCCCAGTTCGGAGGGGCGCAGCCTGCCCTCGCGTTTTTCAGAGTATCCCTTGTCCTGAATGGTCTTGACGATGGAGGCATAGGTCGATGGTCTTCCAATGCCCCTTTCTTCCAGTTCGCGGACCAGGGACGCCTCGGAAAAACGTGGCTTGGGTTTGGTGAAGTTCTGTTCTCCCAGCAGGTCGAGCAGGTTCAGTTCCTCGCCGACGGTCAGGCCCGGCGGGATCTCGTTCCCCTCGGCCCATCCGTTTTCGGATCGACCGTTGTCGGGCGCCGTCCTGACCGGTTTGTCTACGTTCCAGATCGCCCTGAAGCCTGGGAATTTCTCGACCGAGCCCGACGCCTGGAAAACGGCGTCGTCAGCGGTGACGGTCACGGTGGTCTGCACGTCTACGGCCGGGGCCATCTGGCACGCCAGGAAACGCTGGTAGATCAGCCTGTAGAGGCGGAATTCATCGTCCTTGAGGAAAGGTTTGACCTCCTCGGGGCGCAGTTCGGCCGTGGTGGGTCGAATGGCCTCATGGGCGTCCTGGGCCTGTTTTTTGTTCTTGTAGATCCTGGGCTTGGGCGGCACGTATTGAGGGCCGAACCTGGATGCAATCTCGGAGCGCGCCGCGGCCAGGACCTCGTCGGAAAGCCTGACCGAGTCGGTCCTCATGTACGTGATCAGCCCGACCCTTCCCCGACCGCCGAGTTCCATGCCCTCGTAAAGGCGTTGGGCCACGGACATGGTCCGGGCCGGGGAAAAACGCATGCGGCGGGAGGCCTCCTGTTGCAGCGTGCTGGTGATGAATGGGCGGGCTGGAAACCTCTGGACGTCCTTGCGCTCTACGTCGCCCACCAGAAACGGGGTTGCCTTCAGCCTTGAAATAAGTGTGTCCGACTGTTCCTTGTCGGAGACCTCCGCCTTTTTTTCCCCGAGCTTGATGAGCTTGGCCCTGAATGCGGTCAGGGAAGGGGCATCCTTTCTTTCGAGGACGGCCGACACGATCCAGTATTCCCTGGGATCAAATGCCTCGATCTCGCGTTCTCTTTCGACGATCAGGCGCAATGCGACCGACTGGACGCGTCCGGCGGAAAGGCGACCCTGCACCTTGCGCCAGAGGAGCGGGGAAATCTGATATCCGACCAGGCGGTCAAGCACCCGCCTCGCCAACTGCGATTCATACATTCTTTCATTGAGTTCGCGCGGGCTTTCAAGGGCGCGCCGGACCCCGGAACGGGTTATCTCGTTGAAGAGGATCCTCTCGATGTTGTTGTTGACCTTGGACAGCTCCTGGGCGATGTGCCAGGCGATCGCCTCCCCCTCCCGGTCCGGGTCGGGCGCCAGAAGGACCCTGTCGGCGTCCGCGGCGGCCTTCTTGAGCCGGTCCACTATTTTTCTTTTCGCGGGCACGATGCGCAGTTTGGCCTTGAAGTCTTTATCCACGTCGACTGCAAGGCTCTTTTCAGGGAGGTCCTTGATGTGTCCCGCCGAGGCCAGCACCTCGTACTCGCCTTTCAGGTATTTTTTTATGGTCGTCGCCTTGGCCGGCGACTCAACGATAATCAGGGGTTTGCTCAATGTTCCTCCCACCGGATCGTGGTCGTTTAGGATCCGCTCCGCATTCATGGGCTCGCACGCACGCGTGCGATTACATCACAATTAGACCGCTCTTTTGCTGATCTTCTACTGTTCTTCCTTCTGGATCTTCTTTTTCAGTTCCAGGATGTCGGCCTTGAGCGTCCTTTGCCGGGATGCAATCCGAAGCACGAACAGCAGCAGGATCAACCACAGCGCCATATATGCCGCCACGACCATGGTGTCGCCCTGGATCTGCTCCTGGCCTTCACGCCATCCCTGGCCTGTCGCGTTCTGGGCCAGGACCGTTGCCGGCAGGCAGAAAACGACCCAGGCGAAGACCCAGGCAAAGATTGCGGATATCGTTTTGAAGATGTTCATTTCCACTCCTCGGCGTCCAGTTTCAGGAACATGTCGTCCACGAGGCGCGCCTGTAGTTCCTGCTGAGTCCTGATCAGCGCAAGGGTCGCGCTGACCAGCATGACCGCCAGCACGCTCAGAAAGAAAGCCAGTTTCATGCCGGGGACCGTCAGCCCCCCTTTGTATACGACCTGGGGATGCGCCCCGCCCCACCTCTGCACCGCGAAGTGGATGAAGTACAGGGCGGGCAGGCCCACCACTGCAAGGCCGGCTGCAACGCTGCGACCGAATCTTTCGCTGCCCGTGAACGCCCTCAATGCCAGGTAGGCCAGAAACAGCAGGAAGACCAGCAGAGCAAGGGTCAACCTTGGCTCCCAGGTCCACCATGTGCCCCATGCCTTCCTGGCCCAGATGGGGCCGGTAACCAATACGACCGCCCCCAGGGTGACCCCGACCTCGGCGGTCGCGACCCCCAGCGCATCCACGAAACTCGCCACCCTGCCTCTGGACCCGCCCATGATCAGGTAGATGAGCCCGCAAATACCGCAAAGGCTGAAAAAGACCATCATGTTGATGGCGCAGCCCACGTGGAAATAGAAGATCTTCTGGACGATCCCCATCGTGGCCTCGACGGGCGCGATAAAGAACACCGCGTACAGGGCGATCAGGACGGCCGCCGTGGCCAGTATCGCCAACAGCGGCCCTGGACCGAACTTGCCGATTGCTTTGTCAGATTTCATGAGCGAATCATCCTATCGAACAGCAGAAGTGTAACGACCCCGAAGATCATGTCAAAACCCAGCAGGAATTTAAGCCACATCGAGGCGTCTTCGGCCACTTGGGCCCCGACGGCCAATGCGGTCACCTTGACGCCCGCGATGATCACCGGCATCAGGATTGGAAAAGTAACCAGGGGCAGCAGGACCTCCTTCATTCGCGCATTCATCAGCATGGCGGAAAACAGCGTGCCGATCAGGCTGAGTCCCATGGTGCCCAGCACGAGAGAAGCAACGAGAGTGGCTGGGTGGGGCACCGGCAGATCAAAGAACAGGATGATGAGCGGCACGGTCAGGACCTCCATGAACAGGGTGAACATGAAGTGTCCCGCAGCCTTGGCAGCGAAGATTGCGCCCCTGGATGCCGGGGTCAGCAGCATGGCCCACAGGCAGCCGTTCTCCCGTTCGCGGTCGAACAGGCGATTCTGGCCCACGGTGGACGCAAAGAGCACCGTGACCCAGATGATGCCCGGGCCGTAGTCCCTGACCCGCGTGGGATCGGAAAGGAAGGCGAAACTGAAGACGACCACCAGCAGCAGGGAAAAAAGTGCCATTGGATACAGGATGTCCCTGGTCCTGAACTCCATGGTCAGGTCCTTGCGGATGATCACGGCGAATTGCCGCAGGATTGACGTCAGTTCGTGCATCCCTCGATCCTTTCAAAGGCCGCCTTGGCGCCTTCAGGGCCACCTGGCGCGTCCATCACCAGGCGTCCGGCCTCAATGACCATCACCCTGGTGGAAACGGCGGCGACCTCGTCCTTGCTGTGAGACGCCATGA
>JAADHL010000306.1 GCA_013151875.1 Deltaproteobacteria bacterium | reverse complement strand
GCCACTTCAGGATCTCGCCCTCGGCAATGCCTTCTCCCAGGTCCGGCAGCTTGAACTCAAACACTTCGACCTCCCTGTCAGTCAGGCTCGAACCCGGACTAGAAATCCAGGGTCTCCTCGATTGCGCGCCGGACCCAGCCGGCGGTGGGTATGTAGTCCTTTTCCCTGCCGAAGTAGGGCGTGACCACGTCGTACCCAGTGACCCGCCTGACCGGCGCCTCCAGGTACATGAGGACCTTGTCGTTGATCACCGCGATAACCTCGGACGCCACGCCGAACGAACGCGGGGCCTCCTGCACGACCACGCATCGGCCCGTCCTGCGCACCGATTCGCACACGGTTTCGCCGTCCATGGGGGCTATGGTCAGCAAATCTATCACCTCGATGGATACGCCCCGCGCCTCGTCGACCTCTGCTGTCGCCTTCAGGATCGGTCGCATCATCGCGCCGAATCCGACAACGGTCAGATCAGTGCCCTCCCGGACGACCTCAGCCCGGCCGATTTCCGCGACCTCTTCCTCGTCGGGCACCTCCTCCTTGAAGGCGCGGTAGCTGTGCTTGGGCTCCATGAATACAACCGGATCGGGGTCCCTGATGGCGGCCGCAATCAGGGACCTGGCGTTCCGCGGCCCAGAGGGGATCACGACCTTGGTGCCGGGCAAGTGGGCGTAGGTCGCCTCGCGGCTCTCGGAGTGGTGCTCCATCGCCCTGACCCCCCCGCCGTATGGCATGCGCACTACCAGCGGCACGGTAACCTGACCATGGGTTCGCGAGCGCAACCGTGCGGCGTGGCCCTCGAGTTGCGGGATCATTAGGTACGAAAAACAGGAAAACTGCATCTCGCACACGGGCCTCAGCCCGGCGATGGCCATGCCCACGGCCGCCCCGATGATACCGGACTCGGCAAGGGGCGTATCGAGGACACGATCAGAGCCGTATTTTTCCAACAAACCGTCCGTCACGCGGAACACGCCGCCGTCCAGGCCCACGTCTTCGCCCAGTACGATAACGCCGTCGTCTTTGGCCATCTGTTGGTCGATACCCAGGTTGATTGCCTGTACCATGTTAAGCCTGGGCATTGTCCACCTCCTCCAGGCGGGCCAGGAACTCCCGTCGCTGGTCTTGGATGACCGCGTGGTCTGTCCCGAACACGTGGTCGAACGGCGCGTCCGCCTTGAACGAGTCGCGGGCCTCGAACTCCTCGACCGCTGCGGCCACTTCGGCCTTTATCTCCTGGTCCATTTCATCCTGCTTGGCTTTGTCCCAGAGACCCTGTTTTTCAAGAAACCTGCGAAACCTGACCAGCGGTTCCCTGTCCCACCATTCCTTCGCCTCTTCCTCGGTCCGGTATCGGGTCGGGTCGTCGGCCGTGGTGTGCATCATGAGGCGATAGGTCACGGCCTCGATAAATGTCGGGCCGTCGCCCGAGCGCGCCCTTGCAAGGGCCTCGTCGACTGCGCGGTACACGGCCAGCGCGTCGTTCCCGTCCACCTGAACGCACGGCATGCCGTAAGCGATGCCCTTCTGGGCCAGGGTCTGGGATCTGGTCTGCTTTTCCCGCCTGATGGAAATGGCCCACTGGTTGTTCTGACACAAAAACACGACCGGCGCGTTCCATACCGCGGCCAGGTTCATGCCCTCGTGGAAATCACCTTCGCTGGTGGCGCCGTCCCCAAAGACCGTCAGCACGGCCGCGTCCTCGCCCCTGAATCCGGCAGCGTAGCCCAGGCCGGCGGCCTGCACGCATTGGGAACCAACAATGATGTTGACGGGCAGGAGGCGGTCGGCACTACCCTGTGGCCGCAGATTTCCCTCTTCGTAGCCGTTGTAATACAAAAAGACGTTTACCAGAGGCTCCCCCCTGACGAGACGCCCGCCAAGCTCACGAAAGGCACCGGTAAACCAATCCTTTTCACCCATGGCCATCGCCGCGGCCACGCTGACGGCCTCCTGGCCCGTGCTGGGCGCGAACGTGCCCATGCGTCCCTGACGCTGCATCTTCAGCATGCGCTGGTCCGCCTCCCTGGCCAGCAACATCCAACGATACATGGCCACCAGCCGGTCAGGCTTCAGGTCCGGAACCAGGTCGATGTCCGTGTCGCCGTTTTCATCAAGTATGTTCAGCCTCGCCACTTCGAAGCTGGCAATCGTTTCCATCGGCATTGTCCTTACCCCCTGGATGCGACCTGGAGTCGTGGTTCGACTCCGGTCCCTATGAGCTGTTTCACAACTTCATTATCGACCGAGATCAAGTGTTACTACAATCAGTCGCGTTTATAACCCTTTTCTTACAATTGGTTGAATGTGCGCGAACTTCGGCAAAAACGGACGACGCCATTCATCCTTGACTAGGTTGAAACAGTGGGAAATGATGAAGCCCGGCTTGTTTTGAAAAAATCAGGGGGTCCAGAATGAAAAAATACGAGTGCCCGACCTGTGGATATGTGTACGACCCGGTGAAAGGCGATCCGGACGGAGGCATTGCGCCCGGCACTGCCTTCGAAAACCTCCCGGACGATTGGTCCTGTCCGGTCTGCGGGGCGGCGAAGGATATGTTCGAGCCCCTGGACGAGGATTGACGTGTCGAAAACCGACTACGTCATTGCAGGGGCGGGGGTCGCCGGGATAGAGGCCGCGGCCGCGATCCGCGCGCGCGATCCGGACGGTCGCATCATGGTGGTCGGCGAGGAGCCCCATCCCTTCTATGCGCGTATCCGCCTGGGTGAATTGATCGATGGTCGCGTGGGGGTCGAACGCCTGATCCTGAAAAAGGACGAATGGTACCGTGACAATTCGATTGATCTCAGGACAGGCGTCCGCGTGGAAGGGTTTGACACGAAAGCGGCCGTTGCGGACCTGTCGGACGGCGCGAGGGTTCAATATGACCGGTTGCTGCTGGCTGTCGGGGCCAGGCCGTTCATGCCGCCGTTTCCCGGCTCGGACCTGCCCGGCGTGCGCACGCTCAGAACCATCGACGACGCCTTGAAAATCAAGTCGCTGGCCGCGGATGCCCGCGCGGCGGTGGTAATCGGCGGAGGGCTTCTGGGCCTGGAGGCCGCTGTCAGCCTGGTGAACTCGGGACTGGATGTAACCGTCGTGGACGTGTCCCGGTGGCTGCTGCCTCGCCAGGTGGACCCCAAGGGAGGGGGCGTTGTACAGGGCATCCTGGAGGGCATGGGTCTGCACTTCCGGATAGACGCGAAGGTCGGGTCCATCGAGGGACGGGGACGGGTCGAGTCGGTCGAACTGGCCGGAGGTGAGAGCCTTTCCGCCTCTCTCGTCCTTGTTGCCGCGGGGATCAGGCCCGAGGTCGGACCGGCCAGGGATTCGGGGATCGAGGTGGACAGGGGCATCAAGGTTGACGACCGTCTCACAACATCGGCTCACGGCGTGTTCGCGGCCGGCGACTGCGCGCAGCACAGGGGTCGGGTCTATGGCATCTGGCCCGCGTCGGAGGCGCAGGGGCGCATTGCCGGGGCCGTGATGGCGGGCGAAAAAGCAAGCTACGAAGGCACGATCCCGCTGAACACCTTGAAGATTGCCGGAGTAGCTGTATTCTCGATCGGCGATATAGACCCGGAGAACACGGGTGACACGGAGACACTGCAAAGCGGCCATGTGTATCGCAGGTTGACCAGGGACGAAAAAGGCAGGCTCAAGGGGGCCGTACTGGTCGGGGACATCAAGGAGCGCCGCCGGATCATCGCGGCCGTAGGCGAGGGAAAACCGTACCCTGAAAAGGGGTGAAAGAGGGAGGCTCACATGCCGGAAACAAACGAAAGGGCGCTGAACATGCTGAATACGGCGCTGCAGATGGAAGAGAAAGGGTTCGAGTTCTACAGGAAGGCAGCGGACGAGTGCAAGGAAGAGACGGCGCGGGAGGTCTTTAGCACCCTCATGAAAGACGAGGTCCTGCACGTAAAGAGGATCAAGGCCATCTACGCGGGCATGGAGGGCGGCGGCGCGTGGAGCAACGAGTGGAAGGAGTTCCGCGTGGAGCATGGGGACCTGGCCTTGATGTTCAGGGCGATCGCGGAAAAACACGGCTCGAACGTACGGGCCGACTCCAGCGACCTGGAGGCGGTCGAGGTGGGGATCGGGTTTGAAAGCCAGGCTGTGAAATTCTATAGCGAGCAGTTGCCCGCGGCCGCCGACCCTGTTGAAAAGGCGTTTGTCGAGGCGATGATAGCCGAAGAAAGGAGCCATCACGCGGCCCTGACGGACATGAAACTCTATTTGACGGACCCCGCCGCATGGTTCGCCGGAGTGGAAGGCAGCGGCACGGACGGCGGATGATGCCCGCTGGGCACGGCGAGAGGCTACAACCAGGAGGAAGCACATGACCATCGAAGAGGCGATCAACACGGCGATCGAGTACGAAACGCGGGTTCAGGGCGTCTATGCCGAGGCGGAAAGCGCGGAAAAGGACGCCACCGCGAAGGAGGTGCTGGGCACTCTGGCACGGGAAGAGAAGTTCCACATCGACTACCTGGAAAAACGGCGCGCCGAGTGGTTGAAAAACGGAACGGTGACGCCGGAGGCCCTCGAGACCGCGCTTCCCTCGCCGGAAAAGATCAGGGAGGGCGTCAGCAGGCTGAAGGCCAATCTGGACGGCCAGAACCAGGACCATCGCGCCTCACTGGAGACCCTGCAAAAGTGCCTCAAGGTCGAGGAGGAGACCAGCGCCTTTTATCAGAAGATGGTGGACACGCTGCCGGGCGACGCCCGCAAGATGTTTGCGCGTTTCCTGGAGATTGAGGAGGGGCATCAGGCATTCGTGGCGGCCGAGATCGACGCGGTGCAGGGCCTCGGCTATTGGTTCGACTTCAAGGAATTCGACCTCGAAGCGGGTTGACGTCATTGCCGACTGGGTCTGTTCAGGGCCGCCTTTCGCTTTAGAATATCCAGCCAGCCTCGTAATTCCTTGAACATCCGAACAACGACGTCAGGCCGGTAATCGACAAGATTCTTGAATTCACTGGAATCCGCGGCCATGGAATATAGCTCCCGGGTGCCGGTATTGCTGTTCCAGATCATCTTGTATTGCCGGTCCCGGACCATCACTTTGTTGTTCAGGCTGGCCACGATACTGTTCCTGACGAATTTTTTGGACACAAGGCCCAGGATATCGCCGCCCACGCTGCTTGCGGGCGGTTCCATGCCCAGATAGCCCAGCAGGGTCGGCATCACATCGGTCAGGCATACCGGCTCCGAGTAAACGCCGGGCGACGCTCCCGGAAAACGCATCAGAAAGATTATGTGCTCCTGTTGCTCATAAAGTGCCGAGGAATGTCCGACATGACCGTGTTCACCGAACTCCTCGCCGTGGTCCGAGGCAACTATGATTACCCATGGGCGCTCCTGTTTTTCGATTGACCGCAAAAGCCTGCCCAGGTTTGCATCCGTAAAGGCGATCTCCGAATCATAGCGGTCCATGGGTTTGTCGCCGAAATCGAACTCAGCGTGCTTGTTGTAGGGAATGTGCGGATCGATATAGTGCGCCCATATGAACAGTGGTCGACTGCCACGATCTTTCACCCGGGACAACAGCTTGTCCGTCAGCAGATCCGCGGGAAGGGAGTTTTCATGTATCTCGCCGCATCCGAAAAGGTGGTCGAAATAGTAAAGGGCGCCCGGAGTCTGTCTGAAGTGCCGCCGAAATGAGAAATAGCACGCCGTTTCATAGCCTGCGAGGCCCAGCATCTCAGGTAAAGCCCAGTAATTTCCCCTGGAAGAAAATCTGAAGGACAGGTTCAGCGGCAAACCGATCATCATGCTGATCATGCTGTATTCGGTGCTGGGAAAGGCCGCATAGGCCGCGGTGAACAGCATGGACCGCCGCGCAAAGGCTGCCAGCTCAGGCGTGGTGTTCCTGGCATAGCCGCCCATGGTTGTGTGGTCGAAACGGGTGGTTTCCACGGTCACCAGCAATATGTCGGGTGTCCTCTCGGCGCTGCCGGCGCCTCGTAACGCCTCGATTGCGGGGTCTTGTCTTTCATAGTCGAGGTGATTGGACACCATGGTCGCCGGAAACTCGGACACGGGCCGGTTTCGGCGCAATACCTCGCCGACCAGGTATCTGGCAAAGGTGGACTCCTCGATGACACTGTGTTGGATGCCCTCGTCACCGGACACAAGGAAATTGCCAACCACGGCAACAGGCATCAACAGAACCAGGATCAGGCCAACCGCACGTATTGAGGCCACGCGTCGACCAAAGTGGTGTACGACAGGCAGGAGGGCGAAGACCAGGGACGCGGCGGCGGCCAGTCCGATCAGCAGGTGGACGCGCATGTACAGGCCGCGGTACAGAAAGGCATCCGCGAAAGCAGCGGTGAAAGACGCGAGGAAGAACAGCCCCTGCCTCAAAAGGGAGGGCGACATGATCCGGGCTGCATTCCAGAATCTGAATACCCAGAACCAGACAATGGCTGAACCGGCCGCCCAAAAACCGATCTGCATGAAGGGTACAAGGCCCATCCTTTGCAGGCCCTTGCCGGAAAACAGGGCCAGTCCAAGCAACAGGAGGTAGATCGAAACAGGTGCAAAGACCGCGAAACGCTCGGTAGAATGCCGGATTTTTTTCGGCAAACACCCAAGAAGCAGCCTGACGAGACCAACATACGCAAGAGCGGCCACGACAATGATCAATGTTTCAAACAGGTCCGCCAGGACCACGATAGCGACGATTGCAAGGCCATTGCCTGGGTCGTTGTGGGACAGCAGCCATTTGTAATTGAAGATACAATCCGCCAGGCCCAGCAGAATGCCCGCGACAAGGGCGGCGTTTATCGAGACGAACGATATTACGACGAGAGGTCCTGGGCTTTTCCCGAATTCTTCCTCGCCCATGAAAAGACTGTACTACACCAAAAGTCGGGCGGTCAAAGCGCGATGGGAAACGCGACCGCGTCTATTGCGACCCAGCCGTGCGGGACACCGATCGATTGCTCGGTCGAACGGGGGCTCTCAGTCCTCCCGCAACTCGTCCAGCATGCCGGTAAGCGCGGCCTTGGCGTCCGAGAAGACCATGAGGGCATTGTCCGCCTCGAAAAGCGAGTTCCTGATCCCGGCAAAACCTGCGCCCAGGCTGCGTTTCACCACCAGTACGGTGCGGGCCTCATGCACGTTCAGGATGGGCATGCCGTAGATGGGGCTGGTTTTGTCATTGGCGGCGGCCGGGTTCACGACGTCGTTGGCGCCCAGGACCACTACCACGTCGGTGGTCTTGAATTCGCCGTTGATTTTGTCCATCTCAAAGAGCTGGTCGTAGGGCACGTTTGCCTCGGCCAGCAGTACGTTCATGTGCCCAGGCATGCGGCCGGCCACGGGGTGAATGGCGTACTTGACCGACACGCCGCGCCCCTGAAGCTCCTCGGCCAGTTCGCGCACGGCGTGCTGGGCCTGGGCCACGGCGAGGCCGTATCCAGGCACGAAGATGACGCTTTGGGCCCCGTCCAGGATCATTGCCGCCTCGTCGACCCCTGCGGATTTGACGTTCGTGTATTCGCCGCCGGAGCCGGCGCCCGTCGTTTGCGCGCCGAATCCGCCGAAGATTACGTTGGCAAGCGAGCGGTTCATGGCCTTGCACATGATCTTGGTGAGGATTATGCCGGCCGCCCCGACCAGGGACCCCGTAATGATCAGGAGGTTGTTGTCCAGCACGAATCCGGTCATCGAGGCCGCGAGCCCCGAGTACGAGTTCAGCAGGGATATGACCACGGGCATGTCCGCGCCGCCGATCGGTATGACCAGCAGCACGCCCAACACCAGGGAAAGACCCAGAAACAGCCATACGGCCATGGCCAGGTCGGCCGGGTCATGTGCGAAGAAGGCCGCCCACGCGCCCACCGCCAGAACGGCCAGTCCCAGCAGGATGTTGATGATGTGGCGTCCCGGCAGCAGGGTGGGTTGCCCCGACACAAGGCCCTGGAGCTTGGCGAAGGCCACCATGGAACCAGAAAACGTCACTCCCCCGATGAGGACCGACAGGACGGCCGAGACCGCGCCGTCCACTCCCATGACGGACTCCATGGTTCCACCGCCGCCGGCGTCGCCCAGCACCACCCGATAGAAGAAGGAAAGGGCCACCAACGCGGAGGCGCCGCCCCCCATGCCGTTGAACACGGCAACCATCTGCGGCATGTCGGTCATCCTGACCTTGTAGGCCGTTATCAGACCCAAGGTCGAACCCACGACCACGCCCGCCAGGATATAGGACCAGTCGAAGGTGCCCATGCCCACCATGGTGACGACTATGGCCAACAGCATGCCGGCCGCGGACACGAGGTTTCCTTTACGGGCGGATCGTACCTTCTGTTGCAGCTTGAGGCCGACGATGAACATCGCGGCGGAGATCAGGTAGAAAACATAGATTATTGCGCTCATGTGCTACCTCTTTCCCCCGCGAAACATCTTCATCATCCTGTCGGTGACCGCATAGCCACCGACCACGTTGATCATGGCGAACGCCACGGCCAGCAACCCCAGGATGTTGGCGGTCTCCGGAGAACTGGAAGACGCGGCTATCAGGGCGCCCACTATGGTGATGCCCGAAATGGCGTTGGCCCCGGACATCAGCGGCGTGTGCAGGGTAGGCGGGACCTTCGCGATGACCTCGAATCCCAGAAACACGGCCAGAACGAACACTGTCAGGCCGATCAGAAATGGCGTCAACATTACTTGTCACCTCCATCCAGGGCCGCGGCAACGGCATCATCGCGCACGACTCCGGCATGCACCACGATGGCGCCGTCGTTGATCTCGTCGTCGAAATCCAGGTTGGGTTCCGCCTTGGGGAACAGGTGCCTGGTCACGGCCAGCACGTTGCGCGCGAATACCTCGCTGGCATGGGTCGGAACCAGGGCCGGGATGTTCGGGCGCCCTATGATGTTCACACCCTCGCGGACAACGTCACGTCCGTTTTCGGACAGCTCGCAGTTGCCGCCCTGTTCCACTGCCATGTCCACGATTACGGACCCGTTCTTCATTTCACGGACCACATCCGCGGAAATCAACCTCGGGGCCGGCTTGCCTGGGATGAGCGCCGTCGTGATTACGGCGTCCGCGTTCACGATGTGCTTGCGGACAAGGGCCTTCTGCCTTTCCAGAAATTCCTTTGATGCCTCGCGTGCGTAACCGCCCGCGTCTTCGAGGTCCTCCATGCCTTCCACCTCGATGAATCGGCCTCCCAGGCTCATCACCTGTTCCTTTACAGCGCTGCGCACGTCCGACACCTCGACTACGGCGCCCAGGCGGCGGGCGGTCGCTATTGCCTGCAGGCCGGCCACGCCAGCGCCCAGCACCACGACCCTGGCGGGCTTTATGGTGCCGGCCGCGGTCATCATCAGCGGCATGAGCCTCGGCAGGGACTGGGCCGCCAGGAGCACCGCTTTGTAGCCCGCGATATTGCTCTGGGAGCTGAGGGCGTCCATGCCTTGAGCGCGGCTGATCCTGGGGATCCGGTCCAGGGCGAAGGCCGTGACTTTGCGGTCCCTCAGAACCCCGACAACGTCCGTATTGGACAGGGGCCAGAGCAGGGACACCAGGACGGCGCCTTCCTTAAGGTTGCGGGCCTCGTCCGGCGTAGGCGGATTGACCATCATGATCACGTCGGCCGCGCCTCGCGCGGAGGCGGCGTCGGTCGCTGTCGATGCCCCGGCATCCAGATATGACTGATCGGCAAAGTATGCGCCCGCGCCGGCAGACGGCTCCATCAGCACCTCGAAGCCTTCCTTGACCAGGGCTTTGACGGTTTCGGGCGTCGCGGCCACCCTGGTTTCGCCGTCCCTGGACTCTTTCGGAACGAAAACAGTCGGCATTTTTTAAAAAACTCCTGTCTGGAACCAGACCGAATCAGGTCCATACCACCTATATCAGATAATCACTATCTTTGTTTTGACAAGCTTGCCTTGTACTCTATATGGTTCAGACACTGGGCTGGCGTGAGCGGGGCAACGGACGTGAGCGAAAAACAACCGGTGCTGGATCCGGAAGGGTGGGTAGACAGGCACGGGGACTGTATGTACAGGTTCGCGCTGGCCAGGCTGCGCAGTCCGGACCTGGCGGAAAACGCCGTTCAGGAGGCCATGCTCGCAGGGTTCGAGGCAAAGGACGGCTTTTCCGGTCGCTCCTCTGAACGGACCTGGCTGATAGGCATCCTGAAACGCAAAATTTACGACCACTTTCGAAAGTCGTACCGCGAACGACCCATTGAGGACGTGGAAGCCGCGCGCGAACCAACGGACGACCTGTTCGACGAGCATGGCCGCTGGAAGGTGGGGCCGGCGAAATGGGGCGTCGCGACCGAGGCCGCCACCCACAGAGCGGAGTTTTGGAAGGTCCTGGGGGACTGCCTGAAAGGCCTGCCTGATAGACTGTCCAGGGTGTTCACGTTGCGTGAAATTGATGACCTGGATACCAACGAGGTCTGTAAGGTTCTGTCAGTAACCGAGACGAACCTGTGGGTGATGATGCACCGCGCCAGGGCGAGGCTCCGGCGTTGCATGGAAGCCAACTGGTTCGAAACGGAGAACGAAAAGGCGTGATGCTCAACTGTAGGGAAGCAACTAGGCTGGCGGACGAAGCGCTGGAGCACCGCCTGCCCCTGGGCAGCAGGATTGGCCTGAAGCTGCACCTCATGATGTGCAGGTACTGCAACAGATACAATACTCAGGTCCGATTCATCCACGAGGCCATGAAGCGTTACGCTGAAAAAGAAATAGAGGAAATCAACGGGGTCAGACCCCCTGAAGCCATGCGCGAACGGTGGCGCAGGTGCTTGAAAGAGCGCGGCGCGGAATAGATTCGTATCAGCAGCTCATACTCGCCCCCCAGGAAGCCATTTCTGTCCGGACAAGTAAGGATTCATCCTCCCTCGCGACTGATTCATGGACAGCATGGAGAAAGCTAATGATTGCAGTCACGAACACCTACCCGACAGAGAAGGCAAATCGGACCGGGGGGAACGAAACGTCCTTTCACGCGGGTTCCGGAGCGACCTTTGGGATCGGCCTGCGGAGGCCCCATTTCAAAGAGATTTTCGATAACCACGAGGGCGTGGACTTCCTGGAGATCATATCCGAGAACTTCATGAACTTCGGTGGACTGCCCAGGGACGTGCTGGCACGCGCATTGGAGAGATTCCCAGTCGTCATGCACGGCGTCAGCCTTTCCATCGGGGGCATCGACCCGCTCAATCAGGACTATCTGGACAGGCTCAGGAACCTGATCGAGTTCGTAAGGCCCCCTTGGTTTTCGGACCACTTAAGTTACTCTTCGGCCCACGGCGTCGAGTACCACGACCTGATTCCGCTGCCCTTCACCATGGAAGCCGTGGACCACGTGGTTCAGCGGGTCAAGCAGGTCAAGTCAATCGCCGACGTCCCGTTTCTGCTGGAAAACCCCAGTTATTATGCTGAGATGCCCGGCAAGGAGATGTCCGAGGCGGAGTTCATATGCGAGGTGGTCAAAAGGGCCGACTGCGGGCTGCTGCTGGACGTGAACAACATCTACGTCAACGCGGTCAACCACGGCTACGACCCACACGCATTCATCGATTCGATGCCCGCTGAAAGGGTGCTCCAATACCATATCGCGGGCCACGACGATTCGGGCGGCTTCCTGGTGGACACGCACGGCTCGCACATCATCCAGCCGGTCTACGACCTGTACGAATATGCGCTTGGCCGCCTGGGTCCGGCCTGGACCCTCCTGGAGTGGGACAACGACATCCCACCCCTGGACGTGCTGCTGGCGGAAAACCTCAATGTCCGCCATGTGGCGGATCGGGGCTCGCCCAGGAGGGTGGCGGCATGACCGGATTGAAACAGACAGTGGACACGGTGCACAGAATGCTGCGGGGCGAGATCGACCCGGATGAGGCCTCCCGGCTGCTGAAAGCCCCCAGGGAAAGGCTTGCCGTGTACGCGGATTTCGTAAGGCGGCATGTGAAGACGGCGTTGGAAAAGAACTACACGGCACTGCCGCCGCTGCTCGGCCCAAAGACATGGAACGCCCTGGCGGACGACTATTTTATGGAGAATCCTCCGACCAGCTACGAACTGAATGCAGCGGCCGAGGGTTTTCGCGGTTTCCTGGAAAAGCGGGCTTCCGCATACGGTCTGACGGGTTTTCATCGGGCATTGGCGGAACTCGAATGGCGGGAATGGGTCGCCTACTCTTC
>JAADHL010000246.1 GCA_013151875.1 Deltaproteobacteria bacterium | reverse complement strand
TCCTGAAGGTCGTCAGGGATTCCGGACTGCCTTCCAGCAGGCATGCCTTCTTCATGCCCAACGCCACTGGTCCGTGCCGTTTCGGCTCGTACGCACAGGCCCAGCACCTGGCCATGAAACGGATGGGAATGGGGGACGTGCCCATCATGTCGCCGTCTTCGGAGAACTCCTACCTGGGCATGCCGTCCGACGCGCGCAAACAGGTCTGGCAGGGGATCCTGTGCGGCGACTATCTGCTGAAGGCGCAGATGCGCACCCGGCCCTACGAACGGAACCCCGGCCAGGTCAACGCCGAGGCGGAAAAGTGGATAAAGAGGCTCGAGTCGGACTTTGAAAACACCAGGGACCCCAAGCCGACGCTGGAGTCAGCGGTGAAGGCGATCCTCTCGCTGCCGACGGTCCCGGGCAGAAAACCTCTGGCCGGAATAGTTGGCGAGATATATGTCCGATGCGACCCGTTCGCAAACGCCCATGTCATCGATGCCATCGAGGAGGCAGGCGGCGAGGCGTGGCTGTCCCCGTTCGCTGAGTGGATCCTGTACACGGTCTGGATCGAGCGGGCCCACGTCCGCGACCGTCCGGAAGGCCTGATCGAGCGAATCATAAATGAATTCGGCAACCTCTACATAGATCGGCAGGACCGCGAGTACCACGAATTGATGGAACCGCTGCTGGGCGACCGCATGGAGCCGTCCATGGACTCGATCACCGAGGCGGGCCTGGAATACATCGACCACGAGTTCGAGGGCGAATCGGTGCTGACGGTCGGACGCGCCATCCGCTTCTTTGAGGAAGGCGCGGACCTCGTGGTGAACGCCTCGCCCTTCGGCTGCATGCACGGACACATCTCGGGTTCGGTGTTCGAGACCATAATCGCGAAGTACGGCAGACCAGTGGTCACCAGCTTCTATGACGGCACCACCAAGAACACGAACATCCGTTCCTTCATCCTGGCCGCGCAGAAACGCGCCGCGCGCAATGACAGGCTGAGGTCGGCGATCGCGTGAATTCCAGGCGCCTGTTCAGGGCTTCCACGGCGATTCAAGCCCCGGTTCCCTCGGTTTCCATAGTGTGTTCGGCTGCCCATCGGGGAGGTCCGTGGGTTCGTTGAATTCTTGAAACGCCCTCTCGCACCAGCGGCATTTGCGGCAAATCCGGTCGCAGGACGCCAGCTTTTCCCATGCCTCCGGCGGTTCGTAGTAACCCAGGTAGAAATGCGTCCGAGGGCCGCCCGGTTCCAGATAATGTTTCATCTCTCGCACAAGGTGGTCCTGGTCCTTGGTGCCGCCCCTACCCAGCTTCAGTGTATCCACCACACCGGCGTAGTGCGGCAGGTCGCCCGGAACGATATAGAACTGAAACATCCTCCACGAGCTGTCACGACAGCGGTTTCTACAATGACCTTCCACCACGGCCAGCCCGTCCTCCACGTCCGCCGGGGCCGCCCCACCCATCATGGAAAAAAGCTGGTAGTGCTGAAACTGCATCGGACAACTCGCAAAGCAGACGTCGTCCATCACCAGTGAAATGGTCACGCCGCTGTCTTTCAGACGCCGCAGTGCGGCCAGATTCTTGTTGATGCTTCTGTCGGGCACCACGGCCTGGATCCCGGCCTCCTCGATCCAGTTCTCCAGGCGCATGGTTTCGTGTATGTACGCGATTGTCGAGGCCTTGATCTCGATGTCGGGGAACTCTTTTCTCAGACGTGCGGCCAGGGGAAGGAACGCCACCGTCAAGGTATGGGCCCCGTGGTCAATCAGAATCCGCAGGTATTTCACGATCTCGTCTACCAGGGACCAGTCGGGCAGGGCCGAATTGCAGGCAATCTCAGGCATCAGGCCCGCGTTCCGCATCCCGGCCACTATTTCAGGCATCCTGTCCCGATACGAATCCGGATCGCCCATGGACCAGGGACGTCCGGAACCCATCAAGTGCGGCGGCAGCGGAATATAGACGCTGGCAATGTATTCNTATTCCTTCCAGGGTTCTATGCCCGCGATGAACCCCGGGTCGTCCCAGTAGGGCACAACGAAACGGAACACCGAGGGAAACAGGTCCCCGGCGGACGACTGCCGCTTCAGGACGCGTCGTTTTACCGATTGTGATTCAGAATCGCCCATTTCCGCTCTTTTTTCATCCCCGGTCCCGTGTTCATTATCAGGGAAGCATCCGGCAGAAAACAAGTCCGCGGGCCGCTATCCAATCGGATTCACGACCTTCCGCATTCCGCCGCGAGGCATCACCGACCCGTCCGCCCGTGCACCTCCAGCGCTTCACCAGCCAGACGGTCCTCCAGGAACCGCGCCAACGAGCGGGCCTGGCCCGCGCCCCTCGCCCATCCCCCGGATTCCAGCTCCAAAGCCACGTCGAAAAGCGCGTCCGCGGCCTCGCGCATGGTATCCCTGACTCCCATTATGCTCTGTTCGTTGCGGTTCCCGATGGGCAGCAGATACCTCACGTCTACCTCGTCGGACATGGCCATCCGCGCGAACGCCCGTATTTCATCCAGGTTGCGGCGGATGATGACCATGCTCCAGGACAGCCCACCCACGAAACGTCCCGCGAGCCTGGCGTCCAGCAATGCGTCCAGGTTGCGACGGATGCGGGACCAGGACAGACCGCGATTCACGTCACGATAGGTCCCGGCGTCGGCAGCATTGAGGCTCACCACCAATCCCCTGAACGGGATCACCGGCAGGCCTGAAAGAAACTTCGGAGTCAGATAGGACCCGTTGGTCACGAGATTCAGGGACGGGGGGCGACCGCTGAGGGCAAGGTCGCGCACAAAGGCCCTGAACACCGGGGACGCAAGAGGCTCACCACCATTCACCTCGAATTCCACGCCCAGGTTCAGCCATTTTTCCAGGCCGGCATAGAACCCCTGCGTCAATTCATCGTCCAGGGTTCCTCGCTGACCGCAGTCGCACATCAGGCAGTCGTAATTGCAAAACGATGTTACCGAAAAAGCCAGGTCAAGCGGCGCCCAGTCCGCATCAACCCGACCCTCCAGCAGTCCTCGGCTCAGGCGCACGGCGTTCTCGACGGCCTCTTTGGGGCCTCCCCTGAAGATGATGTCCGCCGCCTTGAAACCTCCACCCGCCAGCACGGGGCAGGTGCTCCTGCACGTGGGGGACGCATCGCCCGAAACCATCGCCTTTCTGAAATCGCGCATCAGGTCCGAATGCCACGAAGCGGCGGGGTCGGCGGGATCGAACGGCCCGGATCGAACGGCCATGTAGTCGGAACAGCAGGGGCCAAAGGAGCCCCCCTCGTGCAGTTCGAGGCGCGTCCACGGCAACACGCAGGGCCAATCCTCGAGGTCGGGCAGCAGGTCCCCGATGCGCACCTTGGCGTCGGGTCTGCCGTCAAGGAGCATGCGCAACCTCGATTCCCAATCCAGGGAACGCACGCCGGCCTTCCCTTGACGGCCGCCATGGAACGGCTTCAGTTCGTCGAAGCCGAAACGGGCGGCATATT
>JAADHL010000307.1 GCA_013151875.1 Deltaproteobacteria bacterium | reverse complement strand
CAGATCTCGGTGGCCAGCGGGTTGATCATCGGGTTCGCATCGTCGCAGTCACCGGATTTCTTTGTGTTGTATTTGCCCTGGGGCTCGCACAGGCACTTGAACTTTACCGACGAGCCGAAGCCGTCCTCGTCCCCGTCGTAGTACCACGGCTCGCAGCCCTTCGAGTTCTCCGGGTCCGTGATCCCGTCGCAGTCATTGTCCAGCAGGTCGCACTTCTCCGGCGCCTCGGGGTAGATATCCTTGTTGGCGTCGTCGCAGTCGGTCTGTTGCCCCACGATGACCCCGGTATATGGCGGTTGCGGCCCGCACAGGCACTTCGTGTCACCCAGAACGCCCCATCCGTCACCATCGCCGTCAAGCGAGTAGTTCAGGCATCCCGGCGAGTTCTCCTCGTCGGTTATGTCGTCGCAGTTGTCGTCCATGCCGTTGCAGATTTCCTTGGAGTCGGGATTGACGCCGTTGTTTACATCGTTGCAATCGCCGGACACGGTCGAGAACCCTTCGCCGGGGTCCTCGCACAGGCAATGCCCCACCCCCAGGCCGAATCCGTCCAGGTCCACGTCCTGGTAATAGTCCACGCAGCCGTCCGAACCCTCGTTGTCCGTTTCGCCGTCGCAATCGTCGTCCACCCCGTTGCACACCTCGCGTGCGGGAACGTTCGCGTTGCAATCGGTAAGTCCGGTGATCAGACACTCACGCTTGCCCCAGCATGTCCCCCATTCGTTGTGCACAAAGCACTCGGTCATGGCGTCAAGCTCGATAGCCATGTCGCTGCACTCGCAGACGCCGTCCGCCGGCACGCACTGATCCATGGAATCCCCGCCGACCACCGGCACGTTTTCGCAACTGTAGCCCTCGGGACACTTCGCATCACCCGCGCCTCCGCAAGCGGTACCGCAGAAGTTGCCGCTGGCCGCGAAAGATACGCACCTGTCCTTGGAGGTAATCAGGTCCGAAGAACAATCCACGTTTTCCATGCAGGGGCGGCACAGCGAAACACCCGCCGGGATGCAGATAAAGATGGGATCGCCCAGGGCGTTCTTTACCTCGCGACATTCCCAGCCGTCGTCGCAATCCGTGGACTCGATGCATTCACCGCTGCAGACCTTTCCCTCGGCCGTGCTGACGCAAAAGCCCACCTGGCACTGCTCGTTTTTGTCGCATGGGCATCCATACCACCCCAGACACGGCGCGTAGCCTTCCTCGGCGACGTCTCCGGGCAGTGTTTCGCCCGAGACGCCCTCGTCAGTCTGGCCCTGATCAGGCTTTGGCTCGGCAATATCCGTGACTTTCCCGAGGTCTTCTTCCTCTCCGGGGTCCAGGGCGGTTTCGCCCGGGAGGTCCTGCTGCCCGGCCGGACTTCCCCCGCCGCAGGCGGCAATCGCAAAGGCGATGATCGCCGCCAGCGTGAACAGGGACGATCTGTCGGGATAGGGGCGCGTCATTGGAACCTCCGCCTGTTACCGAAAAGTATTATGTGGAAAACATGGTCAAACATCAATTACAACAATCAGCCACTGGACGACCTAAAATGTCGTCATATCAGAAAGTTTCGGCCATCGAACCGGAAGATCGTCAGCCCGCCCGGACCAGAATGACGGTGATGTTGTCGCGTCCTCCGTGCTCGTTGGCCTGGTTGATCAACTCGCTGCAGGCCACCTCCAGATCACCGTTCGCATTCTGAACGATACCCAGCATCTCTTCACTTTCCAGTTCCCCGGAAAGACCGTCGCAGCACAAAAGATAGATGTCGCCGGGGGCCAGTTTGTCGATTCTGGTGTCGACCTGGACGGAGGGTTTCATTCCCAGCGCCCGGGTGATGATGTTCTTGTGGGGGAAGTTCTTGATCTCGTCCGGTGACAGTTGAGCCAGCTTTTTGTAGTCGTTCAGCAGGGAATGGTCCTCGGTGATCTGCTCGATCCCGCCGTCGCGGATCCGGTAGCAGCGCGAGTCCCCCACGTGCGCCACGGCGCACTCGGAGTCACTGAACAGGGCCGACACGCAGGTGGTGCCCATGCCCTTGAACTTGATCGAGGAAGTGGATTTTTCAAAGACCGAAAGGTTGCCCCACTTGATCCCCACCGCGAGCCGGTTTTCGATCTCGGAGAGCCTGTGGTCCTCCTTGTAGGGCCACGTGATCTCATCGTCGTCACGCGTGTTGCGGAAGAATTCGGAGATTCTGTCGCACGCAATCTGGGAGGCGACCTCGCCGCTGGCGTGACCGCCCATGCCGTCACAGACCACGAACAGCCGGTCTTCCGGCTGCATCAGAAGGTTGTCCTCGTTGTGGTCCCGTTTGCGGCCGACATCAGTCAAGCCGGCATGTTGCAACTTCACTATTCGGCCTCCCAAACCCGGCGCGGTCGAAAAATGGTATCACCTGAAGCATCGAGATCGCAAACCGCCGTATTTTGGCTGCAAGACACGTGCCTTTCCCTTTTGATGCTGAAAGAATCACGCTTTCTCCTATAATCCACCGTCGGTGGTCCGGAAACACCCGGGCAAAATGCCGCTCGTGGGAGGCCATGAACAGCGACGCGATAGAGATTCTGGGGGCGCGCGAGCACAATCTCAAGGGTGGGCGGGTCCTGATTCCGAAACTCAGGTTGGTCCTGTTTTCGGGAGTCAGCGGATCCGGCAAGTCCTCGCTGGCGTTCGATACCCTGTTTGCCGAGGGACAGCGGAGATACGTGGAGTCCCTTTCGGCATACGCCAGGCAGTTTCTGGGCCAGTTGGACAAGCCGCGCTATGACGCCATACACGGCCTGACTCCCACAATCGCCATCGAACAGAAGAGCGCGTCGTCGAATCCCCGTTCCACTGTGGGGACCATCACGGAGATACACGACTACCTGCGGGTCCTGTTCGCGAGGGCGGGCGACCAGTTCTGCCATTCATGCGGACGACCCGTCGCCAGGCAGGAGCCGGTGCAGATCGTGCGCGAGATCCTGGCGTTCGGGCGGGAGATCGCGCCGTCAGGAAAGGCCCGCGTGGTTCTGCTGGCCCCCCTCGTGTCGGGTCGGAAGGGCGAATACCGGGACCTGTTCGAGTCCCTCAGGGCGGACGGATTCGCCAGGGTCCGCGTGGACGGCGACGTGCTGGACCTGGCCGAAGTGACGTCCCTGGACAGAAAACGCAAGCACGACATCGACGTGGTGGTGGACCGCATCGTCCTGAAGGATGGAATCGAGGCGCGCCTGACCGATTCGGTCGAAACGGCGCTCAAGGCGGGAAACGGGCGCCTGATCCTGTCCTCCCCCGGCCGGGCGGATCGGACATTTTCGGAGCATCTGGCCTGCGAGGTCTGCAACCTGTCGTTCCCAGAGCCGTCCCCGCAGCTTTTTTCGTTCAATAATCCCGTGGGCGCATGTCCCGAGTGCAATGGTCTGGGCACTGCTCAGGTGATCGACCCGGACAAACTGGTGCCGGACCCGAGCCTGTCCTTGAGGCAAGGCGCGGTGGAGCCGTGGTCCAGGGTCTTCGAGAACGGCGGCCTGACCCAGGAGATCGTGCGCGGCCTTTCCCAGGCGCACGGCATCGACCTGGACGCGCCCTTCGGGAGCCTGCCGCGCGAACATGTCGAAATCATCTTTTTCGGCGCCGGAAAGCGTGTCCCCATCGACTGGAACAGCAGGAACTTCAAGGGCTCTGTCAACATCCGGTACGAGGGGATCGCGAACACCCTGCTGAGGCGATACCGCGAGACCCGATCTCCCGAGATGCGGACCTACTACCAGAAATTCATGACGGACAGGCCCTGCTCGACCTGCGGCGGACGGCGGCTCAGGCCGGAGGCACTGGCCGTGAAGGTGGGCGGATTCGGCATCGCCGAGATGTCGGACATGACGATCACCAGCCTGCACGACCTGCTTGCTGGCATGTCCTTCGACGAGTCGAAGGCCGTGATTACCGCTGAACTGCTTAAGGAGATCAAGGGACGTCTTCAGCTACTCGTCAACCTTGGGATCGGCTATCTGACCCTGTCCCGAGCGGGCGCCACCCTATCCGGGGGCGAGGCCCAGAGGATCCGCCTGGCCAGCCAACTGGGCAGCGAATTGACGGGCGTGACCTACGTGCTCGACGAGCCGTCCATCGGGCTCCATCCCAGGGACAACGGCCGCCTCATCGAGACATTGAAGCACCTGAGGGACCTGGGCAACACCGTGGTCGTGGTCGAGCACGACCGCGATGCCATCATGTCCGCGGACCACGTGATCGAGTTCGGCCCCGGCGCCGGGCGAAGGGGCGGCAATGTGGTCTTTGAAGGTACTCCCGCCGGGATGTTGAAGTCCTCCGAATCCTTGACTGGGGCCTATTTTTCGGGCAGGAAGACGATCCCCGTGCCCCAAAAACGCAGAAAGAGCCGCAAAAAGCTGACCCTCATGGGTGCGTCCGGACACAACCTCAAGGACCTGGATGCGCGGTTTCCCATTGGGACCTTCGTGGTGGTGACCGGCGTGTCCGGCGCGGGCAAGAGTTCGCTGGTGACCAGCACCCTGAGTCCGGCCCTGACCCGCGAGTTGAACGGAGGCCGGGCCAGGCCGTTGCCGTACCGGGAGATCAGGGGCATCAGCCATCTGGACAAGGTCATCGTGGTCAACCAGGAGCCTATCGGACGTACGCCGCGCTCCAACCCGGCCACCTACACCAAGGTCTTTGACCACGTCCGCAAATTGTTCGCCAACACGAAAGAGGCGCGAATCTACGGTTTCAGGCCGGGGCGTTTTTCTTTCAATGTGCGCGGCGGCCGGTGCGAGCGTTGCCAGGGCGCGGGGGTCATCCGGGTGGAAATGCACTTTCTGGCCGACGTGTTCGTGACATGCGAGGAGTGTCGGGGGCGCCGCTTCAACGAGGCCACCCTGCGCGTCAGGTTCAAGGACCTTACCATCGCGGACGTCCTCGGACTGACCGTGGACGAGGCGTGGGAGGTCTTTGAAAACCAGAGGCCCATCCGCCGCATCCTGTCCACCCTGCGTGACGTGGGACTGGGCTACATCACCCTGGGCCAGCCTTCACCGACCTTGTCCGGCGGCGAGGCCCAGCGCATCAAGTTGGCCAGGGAACTAGCCAGGGCCTCCACGGGCAGGACGCTGTATATAATGGATGAGCCGTCCACCGGCCTTCACGTGGACGACGTCCGCCACCTCCTGTCCGTGGTCGACCGCCTGGTTTCCAAAGGAAACACCGTGATCATGATCGAGCACAATCTCGAGATCCTGAAGACGGCGGACCATATCATCGACCTGGGTCCCGAGGGCGGTGATGACGGAGGCTCGATAGTGGCTGTGGGGACCCCGGAAGAAGTGGCCGCGAGGGACGATTCGTATACCGGGCAGGCCCTGAGGACGGTCCTCGACGCACGGAAGTCCGATCGCTCGACCCGGGCGGGGACCTTGACGTAGACTCGGGGCATCGACATGGAGGGGAATCGATGAAATCAACGTGCCTGTACGCCGTCATTTTCCTTGCTCCAATCGTCATGTCCTGCAAACCAAAGATCCCCCCGGCGACCGGCGACGAGACGCGTTCGGCCGCGGTCGAAATGGTCCCGGGCATCACAACGGACGACAAGGTATCAGCCAAATGGGACGCGGTGGATTGGAAACGCTTCAACGTCGACTCGCCGACCCCCGCGACCGTGAACGTCTACTGGGACGACTCTTCGGTCGGGGCAAAGATAACCCTTCGAGACATGTTCGGGGGGGCGGTGGCCGAGGTCGATCACGCCGAAGGCGCCAAAAAGGACTCACTGTCCGGCATTTCCCTGAAGCAAGGCACCTATTTCCTGGAGATTGAAGCTACAAGCGGCGCCAGCGTCTATACCGTCGAGCTTTTCCTGGGCGACCCCAACGCGGGCGGATCGTATGGGGTCCCGCGGCCGGAGTGAATACCCTGGGGTCTACAGTCCCCATAGAGGTCGGTTGTCCCCAGGGGCCGTCGGGGGTCGGTTGCCCCCGTTTTCCCTTTTTCTACGGGTGTTTGCGTTTGCCGCGAAGGTTGACAAGCCTCCGTCACCGGTGGTATCCCGATCTATTGTCGGAACAGGTCCTGGGCAATGAGCCAGTTCGAGGCCATCAGGGACATTGGGGAAAGCCTCAAGGGCATCCTCGAAACGTCCTTCAAGGAGGCCGGTTTCACGACCGTGTCCGTGTCCAACGACCGTCCGAAAAAGGAAAACGTAAAAAGCCTTCCGTTTCTGTCCTGTTATATGTACCACGTGGGTTTCGCCCCAGGATACAAGGAAAGAACGGACCACCTGGTGACCACCTATTCGAAGGACGGCCGCGTGATCGAGTACTATCAGGACGCACCGGCCTATCTGCACGCCCAGTTCATCCTGTCGGTCTTCGGCAATACGCCCGCCGAGGAGAACCTGCTGCTGGGTCTTGCGGTGAAGACGTTTCTGGAGCACCCGATTCTGCATGGGGACAGGCTCAAGGGCGACTCCTTTTTCCCGGACGACAAGGTGAACGTGTTCCCCAACCTCCAGGCGGATTTCAATGATACGCTGGCGTTCTGGAGGAGCCTGAGCGAGGAAGTCAGGCCGTCGCTTTTTTACTATACGAAGATTCGTATAGAATCCGAGCGCCGGTCAGAGGAATTGAAGAGGGTTACTGGCAGGGATCTTGCAGTCAAGCGACCCTGAAGCCTTGGGCCCCCACGGGTCAGGGCGACGGTAAGCCTCTTGAGGATTGTGTTTTGGATTTGGCGGAAAATCTGAAGGAGGTCTGAATGGCGACATCTTATCTTTCTCCCGGTGTCTTCGTTGAGGAAGTCGATCGGGGAACCAAGCCGCTGGAGATGGTGGGAACCAGCACCGCCGCCTTCCTCGGCGAGTGCAAGACCGGCCCGGTCAACGAGCCGGTGCTGTGCACGAACTGGAGCCAGTACACCAAGCGTTTCGGTGATTTCAAGAACAGCCAGTACCTGGCCCAGGCGGTCTACGCGTTCTTCAACAACGGCGGGGCGCGCTGCTTTATCGTGAACGTGGGGACCGAGTCCGGCAAGGACGAGTCCGGCAAGCCGGCCAAGTACATCGGAAAGGACAATGGCCCCGGGACCAGGACCGGACTGAAGGCCCTGGAAGACATCGAGGAAGTAAACATCGTGGCGGCCCCCGGTCAGACGGACCCGGCCATCCAGGACGCGCTGCTGTCCCATTGCGAAAACATGCGCTACAGGTTCGCCATACTCGACTCTCCCGAGGTGATCGAAAAGGGCGGCGTGGACAAGATCGCCAAGCCGCGCGATTCAAAGTACGGGGCCTACTATTTCCCGTGGATCGAGGTCTATGACCCCACCAAGGGCAACGTGATGCAGCCGCCCTCCGGTTTCATGGCGGGGATCTACGCCAGAAACGACGGCGAGCGGGGCGTCCACAAGGCGCCGGCAAACGAGATCGTGCGCGGCGCGCTGGGTCTCAAGTACACGATAACCAAGGGCGAACAGGACCTGTTGAACCCCAAGGGCATCAACTGCATCCGTGAATTCCCCAACAGGGGCATCCGGGTGTGGGGCGCGCGCACCGTTTCCAGTGACGCGTCATGGCGCTACGTGAATGTGCGTCGCCTGTTCAACATGGTCGAGCAGTCCATCGAAAACGGGACCCAGTGGGTGGTCTTCGAGCCCAACGACTCCCGGCTCTGGAAGCGCGTCACCCGCGATGTCTCGGCCTTCCTGCTGCGCCTGTGGCGCCAGGGCGCCCTGTTCGGAAAGACGCCCGAGGAGGCCTTTTACGTCAAGTGCGACGAGGAAACGAACCCGCCCGAGGTGATCGACGCGGGCCAGATGATCGTCGAGATCGGCATGGCCCCGGTCAAGCCGGCCGAGTTCGTCATCTTCCGGATCGGGCAGATGCCGTCCGGGGGGGGGGAAGTGTCCGAGTAGGTCCTGAAAAGGGCCGATGAGAACGGTTTCACGCGGGGCGCCGGTAAGCGGATCCCGCCAGCGGACTTTTGATTTGGAGGTGCATTATGCCCAACAGGCGAGAACACGATCACATCGGAAATTTCAACTTCAAGGTTGAAATCGAAGGCGTGACCCAGGGCGCTTTTAGGAATGTCGAGGGCCTGGATTCCGAGACCGAGGTCGTGGAATACCAGGACGGGGACGACATCATCCTGCGCAAGCGTCCTGGGCGGACCAAGTATTCGAACGTCGTCCTGAAGCGCGGCTACGTCAACTCGGACGAACTGTGGCAGTGGCGCAAGAAGGTCATCGAGGGGACCGTGGAACGCAAGAGCGGTTCAGTGGTCCTGTGCGGTGACGACGGTGAAGAGATCATGCGCTACAACTTCTTCGAGGGCTGGCCTTGCAAGTGGAAGGGATTCACCCTTGACGGCAAGGGCAACGACGTCAACGTCGAGGAAGTCGAATTGGCCGTCGAGAAGATCGAAAGGGCGTAGTTGATACTGTTCCCCCGCCCAGGGGCGAGCCCCTTTTGGGCGGATTCACTACCCAACCCTCTTTTAACCGGGTGAACGGCATGGCTTTCAAGACGGAATTCGAATTCACGCTTCCCCGAGGTTACGTGGACAAGGAAGGCGGCGTCCACAAGAAGGGCGTGATGAGGCTCGCCAATGCCAAGGACGAGATCCTCCCCCTCCAGGACTACAGGGTTCAGCAGAACCGGGCCTACCTGGTGGTCATCCTGCTTTCCAGGGTGATCACGAAACTGGGCGACCTGAAAAGCATAAACCCCGCGGTCATCGAGGAACTCTATGCCTCGGACCTTGCGTATCTGCAGGATTTCTACCGGCGGATCAACGAGGACGGGACATCGAGCGTCAAGGTCACCTGCCCCGAGTGCAAGCACGGATTCGAGGTGGACCTGGGAGGTGAGCTGACAGTGGGGGAATTGTAAGCTACCCCCTGGATAAGCTGTACCAGGAGGTAGCGTACATCGCCTATCATTTTCACTGGGACCCCGACGATATCCTCGAGATGGAGCACCGCGAGCGACACGTGTGGGTCAAAGAGATCTCCGAAATAAACAAGGAGATCAACAGAACCAGGACGTAGATCCCTCGGCCCGCCGGTCGCGGGACAGCGTGTTCGGAGGTCGTTTTGGCTTCAAGTGTTTCCAATATACGCCCCCCTGGTATCTATGACGAAATGGCGGAGCGTCGGCACACTCCCATAACCCTGGGAAAGAGCGGCGTGCCTGGATTCGTCGGGCTGGCTCAACGGGGACCCACCAACACGCCTGTCAGGATAACCGGCATTCCGCAGTTTCTGGACGTGTTCGGAGACCTGCCCCAAGGTGGTTTCCTGGCCCCGGCTGTCGAGGCATTTTTCCACAATGGCGGCCGCGAGTGTTTCGTGGTTCGCGTTGCGCATCGCACGGGCATGGGAGGGGGCGATCTTGCCGCTCCGGCCCGATTGCAACTGGACGACAGGGAAGGCAGGCCGGCGATCCGCGTGGAGGCCTCCAGCGAGGGCGTCTGGGGAAACCAGATTGTGGTGTCGGCCCGCGTGCAGGCGCCCAGGGCCCAGACCTTCCTGACGCTGGACGCGCAAAAAGGGGAATGCGAGGCCACGGTCAGGTCCACGCATGGCTTCCGTCCGGGGACCCTGGTCAGGATTCACAACGACGGCGCCGAGGAGCATCGCTATATTTCCGGGGTGTACGGCAAGACCATCCAGTGGGACGTGGATGAGCCGCTTCCGGAGGGCATGGCCGCCAGCGCGCCCACGTATGTCGAGCCGGTCGAGTTTCAGTTGTCCGTAAGGAGCCCGTTGGCGAACGAGACCTTTTCGGACCTGTCGCTGAATCCGGCCAGTCCATTCTTTGCCGAACGCGTGGTGGCCGAACGGTCCAGACTTGTCAGGCTGTTCTTGCTTGCATCGCGGTCCAGTCCCCCCATGAACCTGCCGGCCGACGTTCAGGATGTCCCGATGTCCGGCGGGCATGATGGGCTGGAAGGCTTGACTCCGGACGACTTCATCGGCATGTCCGGCGGCCCGGACAACAGGACAGGGCTTTTTGCGCTGGAAGTGGTGGACGACATCGATCTGCTGGCGATACCGGACGTCATGTGGCTTTTCAGACGCAACGCCGGCCTCAAGGTGGGCCCTTTTTCCACTCTCAAGGATGTTGAGGTCGTTCATGATGCCATGGTGTCGCAGTGCGAAAGACTGAGCGATCGGTTCGCCGTGCTGGATTCGCCCTTCCCGGACGACGCGGGTAGGACCAGGGAATACCGTCTTGCCTTCGACACCCGTTTCGCCGCGCTCTATTTTCCCTGGATCGTCATGGATCGCGGGGGACGTCAAATCACGGTGCCGCCCAGTGGACACGTGGCTGGGGTGGTGGCCAGATGCGACGAGGAAATGGGGGTCCACAAGCCGCCCGCCAACGAGGTCGTGAGGGACGCCGAGGACCTGGCCGTCCTGTTGCGTGAAGAGGACATCGGGTATCTCAACTCCGAGGGGATCAACTGCATCAGGACTTTCTCTACGCGGGGGTTGAGGGTCTGGGGCGCCCGGGTGATGAGTTCCGATCCGCAGTTCAGATACGTGAACGTCCGCCGGATATTGAACTCGATCAACAGGGCCATGAACACCAATCTGCAATGGGTGGTCTTTGAACCCAATCTACCGTCTCTGTGGAAGACGGTGACGAGGAACGTGACCCATTTTCTGTTGGACCTGTGGCGCAAGGGCTACTTTACGGGTTCGACCCCGGAGGAGGCGTTCTTCGTGAAGTGCGACGACGAGACGAACCCCCCGGAAGAAAGGGAAGCGGGCAGGATGATCGTGGAAGTGGGCGTGGCCCCTGTCCGCCCGACCGAATTCGTCGTCCTAAGAGTGGCGCAAGAAATGCAAGGAGCTTCGGAAGGGGACTGACGAAGTCAGGACCCTGGAGAAGGTCGAACAAGAAAAGGGATCGGAAGGGGACTGACGGAGTCGGGCCCCTGGAGAAGCGAGGTGACCCATGCCCGAACCCAAGGCAGGATCGGCATCAAAGGACGCCGGCCGGAAGGACCCGGACGCCGTATTCAGTTTCTTCGTGGAAATCGACGGGATCCAGACCGCCAAATTCGCCGAGGCAAAGGGGCTTGAGTGGAAGGCGGACACCATATCGTTTTTTGAGGGAGGCAATCCCCGACACAAGGTAAACCTGGTCGGCCCGGGCAATTTTACCCCGTTGACTCTCAGGAAGGGCTTTTTCGCCGCCTCCGGTGAGTTTTTCAACTGGATGAAGGCCATCATGAACCCAAACCGCAAGGCCATGGAGAGGTCCACGGTATCGGTGGTCGCGTGCAGTGACTCCGGCGAAGAGATAGGACGCTACAACCTCTACGGCGCCTTCATGACCAGGTATGCCGGCCCTGGATTCAACGCGGGCGAAAACTCCATCGGGTTCGAGGAGATCGAGATTACGTACGATTATTTCGATTTCGAGCCCGGCAAGGGCAACAAGGGATGATGGTCTGTCGATGAACGGGGATGGCAGCAAGGGTGGCGACCGCATGCTCATCGGCGACTGGTCCGGTGCGCGCATGCTCGCCGCTTTGCGGCCCGGCGTCATGGGCCCGGCTTCCTGGGGTCTCCTCAAGCATATCGCGGCCATTGAGGCGTTTGGGGGAATGGGCCTCGCGGGAACCCCACCCCCCCTGGTATCCGGGATCGATCGATTCTTTCCCGGCCTGGACCGCTTGGGGACGCTGGACGGCGGGTCGTGGTCCTTCATCGAGGGGACCCCGGAACCGGTCGAACTGCGCCTGCGCCGCGCCGGGAAACTGAACTCGTTCAGCCCGGCATTCGGGACCCGACGCAAAGCCTCACTCTTCGGACCGGGTGTTCGAAGGATCATGAGGCTGGAACGCGGTGATCTGACGGGACGTGGTGATCTGACGGGACGCGGGCCAGTGGCAGCCCCGCAGCGCGTTGTCGACGAGTCGATTCTGCCCGACGAGGGATCGTATCCGGCCATGGAACCTGGCGACGACGGCGGTGCAATCATCGTCAAGGCCGGCAGGACCGGCCGGCCTCACGGGGCCAGGGCAGGCCTGCTGACCGCGCTGAGACTGCGCTCCGTGCCGGGGACGCGGGCCGGGCATGCGCGCGCGGCGCAACAAGCAACGGGTGTTGAGATTTCATACGAAACCTCGCCCACCCATTCACCGCTCAGGGTAAAACAGGGCCCCTTCGCCACCTATGACCTCGCCGAGGTGGCGGACTGGTACGAAGACCCGCCGTCGGGACCTGA
>JAADHL010000181.1 GCA_013151875.1 Deltaproteobacteria bacterium | reverse complement strand
GGACGGAGTCCGTCCGTGGATGACAGGGGTGAGCGTAAACGGCAGGCTATAAGCCTGTCCGGTTTCACGCGAGCCGGCCGTCGCGGCGGACGGAGTCCGTCCGTGACGGCCTATTTGAGCTTGAAGAACTGGCGGTAGGTCGAGAGATGGCGGCGCGCGTCGCCGATATGCAGGTCGTCCAGTTTGCCCTTGGCAGGGCCCTTGCCCTTGCCGACCAGGCCCTTGATGCTGGCCAGCACGCCGTCGCGCAGGGCGGACAGACTGTAGCCGCCCTCCAGGATCAGGACGATCTTGCCGTCGCAGATCCTGTCTGCCGCGGCCCTCAGGTACGTCGTGATACGCCCCATTCCCTGGGCCGACACTTCCATGAAGCCCAGCGGGTCCTGCGCGGCGATGTCATAACCAGCCGAAACCATGATGAGTTCCGGCTTGAACTGTTCAAGAATCCTGGGTATCAGGCCGCCGTAGATGGCCTCGTATTCGTGGTCGCCGTGACCAGCGGCCAAGGGGATATTGATTGTCGTGCCGACACCGTCGCCCTCGCCAACCTCTTCGGCCGCACCTGTCCCAGGATAGAACGGAAACTGGTGCGTCGACACATACAGGATTTCCTTGTCCTGATAGAACACCTTCTGGGTCCCGTTTCCGTGATGCAGGTCAAAGTCCACGACCGCGATACGCTTGACGTCTAGGGTCTGAACCGCGTGCCGCACCGCCACCGCCATGTTGTTGAAAAGGCAGAAGCCCGCTGAACGTCCAGGTTCGGCGTGATGCCCGGGAGGGCGGATCAACGCAAAGGCATTCTTCACGCGTCCAGCCACAACCGATTCTGTCGCGGTGATTGCGCAACCGGCCGCCATCATCGCCGCCTCGAAGCTCATGGGGCCAGCGGTCGTGTCGATGTCCATGACGACAGTCCGCCCCTGGCTGCCCATCACCCTGCGGAAATAGGCCTCCTCATGGACCCTTGTTATCTCCTCCTGTACGGCGGGACGTCCCGGGATCATCTCTACTGAAAGCCTGGTCACGTCCTTCGAATTGACGAGGTCCAAGAGCACCTGCAGCCGTTTGGGCGTCTCGGGATGCAGTCTTCCCATGTCGTGTTCGACGCACAGGGTATCGGTCACGATTCCAGTCTTTGCCACCGGGTGTCCTCCATAGGATAGGGCCGCGAGACGCGCATTGATAATCTTTTCCGCCTCTTTCGTCAAGGACGGGAGTCCGTATGGCCCCCCAATTTTCAGGTTGAATGGGGATGGCGACAAGACAACACGGGAATAAGAAGGTTGACGAATCCCTTATATTCCACGAATATCACGCCGGTTTTGGATGTTATCGGAGGAAACAAATCATGACCAGGTGGATTGGATGCACGGTTGCCGCAACATTGATCTTCGGCGCTTTTTCCGTACAGGCTCTGGGCGACACCAGTCAGGTCAAAATCGGGTACGTTGACCTGCAAAAGGCCTTGATGTCCGTGAACGAGGGCAAGAAGGCCAAGGCCAGGCTGGAAAAGAAGGTCAAGGCAAAACAAAAGGAATTCGACAAAAAACAGAACGACCTGAAGCGCCTGAAAGACGAACTGGAACAACAGGCCGCGATCATGAAGGATGACGTCAAGCGCCAGAAGGTCCAGGACTATCAGCGCCGCCTGATGGAGTTGCAGGACTATTACATCAACAACCAGAAGGAACTGGCGGCCGCGGAAGCCAAGCTGACCAAGCCCATTTTCGACAGGTTCGAGCGCATCCTTCAGGTCATCGGCGCCAAGGAGAACTACACCGTCATCCTGGAAAAAAACTCCACTGTCTATTTTTCACCCGAAGTGGACCTGACGGGACGCCTCATCCGTGATTTCAACGCTGGAAAGGGTAAATAGGCTTTACCTTCGGCTTAACCTCGGGGGTCCCTCAAGGCATGTTTCAACGTCCAGGGCTGCGCAGGTGGTTCGATCATCTTTCGAAGGGGGTGCGCCTCATCATCATCGGCACGGTGTCGGTGCACATCGTCCTGCTGGTCCTGCGCGTCGCCGACGAAAGGGTTTTCAACGCGGTGTTCATGCGCCTGGCCCTGACTCCGTCCATGCTGACCCACTTTGAACTCCAGGGACTCCTGACCAGCATCTTCATTCACGACCCACACAACATCTTTCATATCTTGCTGAACATGATGGGCCTGTATTTCCTGGGTCCCGTAGTTGAAAGACGCATCGGCCTGCGCAACTTCATGGTCCTCTATTTAGGGGCCGGGCTCTGCGGGTCCATCGTGTATTCATCATGGGCCTTTCTGTTTTCCGACACAGGGGTTCCCGTGATCGGCGCCTCCGGGGCGGTCCTGGGGGTGTTGACGGCCTTCGCGCTCATGTACCCCAACGTCATGATCAGATTGTGGATGTTCGCCCCCATGCGCGCGAAAAACCTGATATGGCTGGCTATCGGACTCGACGTGGTGATGCTGTTCTCGGATTCCAGCGTGGCGGTGCCGGCCCACATGGGCGGCATGCTGGGGGGATACCTGTACATCAGGAGGCCCTGGCGCCCGCAATACCGCCGCGCCGTGGTCCGCGACCTTCACCGGTGGATGGAGAGACGGCGGTGAACCCGTCCTATTCGTTCGGCCGCCGCCGGACACTGGTAGCGGCCCTTGCCCTGCTGGCGGCAGTCGGGCTCTCGTACCATCAAACACTCTCGAACGATTTTGCCTGGGACGACAACTACATCGTTCTGGAAAACCCCGCCATCAGGGACCTCTCCAGCGTGCCCGATCTGTTCACCCAGCCATGGGCTCAAGGCGTCACCTACGACCAGGGCGATGTCCAGAACCGGGCCTATTACCGGCCTCTGGCCCTTGCCAGCATGGCAGTTGACTGGGCGCTGGCGGGAGCTTCATCCGCGACGTTCCACGCCACCAACATGGTGTTGCACCTGCTGACTTCCCTATTCCTGTTCGCGTGGCTGCGCCTGATTTTCGAACGCCGACCGAGTGCAGGACCAGGGCCGGATACGGACAGGCCTTCGGCAGGGAACGGGTCGTGGCTGTGGCCCCTGGGTATCGCCCTTGTGTACGCGGTTCACCCCGTGCACACCGAGGCCGTGAACCTGGTGTCGTATCGAACAACTCTGATGTCCGGCATGTTCGTGTTCGCATCGCTGTGGGCATTCACGGCCGACATGCATCGGGTTCTTGAATCCACCGGACCCGTGGGTCCTGGCCCCATACGTGTCATTGCCGGCCTCGTGTTCTTTGCCTGCGGCCTGCTGTCCAAAGAGACAGGGCTCGTCGCGGTGGGCCTTCTGCTCGTACAGGACGTCCTGCTGGGCGGTCTGAACAGAAAACGTCTGCTCAAGGTCTATTTGCCGCTTGCCGCAATCAGCGTCGTCTACCTTGTCGTCCGCTCTCAGGTCACTGGGGGGGGCGTCTATTCCTTTTTCGAAGGACTGGACCCATTGCAGGGGGCTCTGATGGTCCCCCGCATCTTTTTTCTTTATGTGAGGCTGTGCGTCTTCCCTGATCCCTTGTGCCCCTTCTACGACTGGAATGTCCTGGGCGTGCCCGGTTCGGTTCTGGAACCCGACATCCTTTCCGGGGCCGTGCTGTTGTTCGCCATGGTCGCCGCCGCTGTGCTGCTGCGCAAGCGTCAGCCCCTGACCTCCTTCGGGTTGGTTTTCTTTCTGGTGGCCCTGTTGCCCGTTTCTCACGTCGTTCCGTTCTTTGACGCGGCTGGGGAACGTTTTCTCTACGTGCCGCTGGCCGGGTTCCTGATAGCCGTTGCCGGCGCGGCGAGGGCCCTGCCCGTTGGCCCCGGATTAAAGAAGGTCGGATTGACCCTGGCCCTGATCGTGTTCACCGTTTTCATCGGCCTGACCATGAAGAGGACCGCTGAATGGAAAGACAGCGAGACCATCCTCCGGGCCTCCACTCGCGACTTTCCCGCGTCCCTGTCCGCCAACCTTGGTCTGGGAAGGCTCCTTATCACCCAGGGACGACCTGACGAGGCGGCGATCAACCTCAAGGCCGCCGTGCGCATCGCCCCGGACCTTGTCGTGGCTCACGGCCTCCTGGCGGTCGCGCAGGCCCGCAGCGGCGACGTACGCGATGCCCGTCTAACCCTCATGAAGGCGCCGCTTCCAGGCTCGGGACTCCCAACCGCCGCCCAGATTGCACGCAGGGAACTCATGAAAAAACATGAATTCCGCCTCATGGTGAAACTGGGGCTTTAGATCCGGATTACGGTTCAGGCCCCTGCATTTTCGGTCATGTTAGGATCCGGATCCCACGGAGGTGCGTTTTGAGGATTCTGGGGATCAACTTCAGCAACGACGCGGCAGCGACCATGGTGGTGGACGGCCGCGTGGTCATGGCGGTACAGGAAGAGCGATTCAAACGCGTAAAGCACTACGCGGGCTTCCCTTCAATGGCTGTGGACGCCTGTCTGCGCGCCGGGGGGACCAGCATGGAGGGACTGGACGCGGTCGCCTTCTTTTGGAACCCCGCTCTGCACGCATCCACCCCTTCCTGGCGGATGTCGTCCACGCCCCGGCACCACCTGGAATTCCTGTACGACCTACCCAATCAACTGCTCCCCGGACTGAACGCATCACCCGAGGCCATGGAGCAGGTCTTTCACCTTCCCGGCGGCGCCAGGCTGCCGATATATTACGTAACCCATCACCTGGCCCACGCGGCCGCGGCCCTGTTCTGTTCGCCCCACAAAGAGGCGGCCATACTTACCGCCGACGGCTATGGCGAGCGCGATTCAACCGTAATATGGAAGGGTTCCGGCACGACCTTCGATAGGCTCTGGACCCAGGAGTTCCCCCATTCGCTCGGCTCGTTCTATGCCGCCTTCACCCAGTATCTGGGCTTCAGGCCCAACTCCGGCGAAGGCAAATTGATGGGTCTGGCATCCTACGGCAAGCCCATATACGCCGATGAAATCCGACGAATGCTGAGGGTCCATCCCGACGGTTTCGACCTGGATCTGTCGTTTTTCAGCTTCTATCTGGAAAGACCTGACAGGTACACGGATCGCCTGGTCGCGGCGCTGGGCGCCCCCCGCACACCCGAATCGCCCATCGAGGGACGCCACCGCGACATTGCGGCCAGCGTCCAGTTGGTGTTTGAAGAGGCCCTGCTGCGTCTTGCGGAAATGGCCCACGAAAAGTCCGGCCTGGACACCTTCTGCGTATCAGGTGGCGTTGCCTTGAACTGCGTGGCCAACGGCCGCATCCTGCGCGAAGGCCCATTCAAGACCTGTTTCTTTCAGCCGGCCGCCAGCGATGCGGGGTCGTCTTTGGGCGCGGCCCTGTACGTAGAGCACTGCATCGGCGGCAGGGCCAGGGGTGAACCTCGCACGCTGCTGGAATATCTGGGCCCCACCCACGACGCCGATGAGGTCAAGCTCACGCTGGACAGGGGCGGCATCGCCTACCGGACCCCTGACGACCCGATCGAAATCGTGGCCGAACTTCTGGCCCGGGGCAAGGTAGGCAGCGTGTTCCAGGGCGCCGCGGAATTCGGCCCCAGGGCACTCGGCAACCGCAGCACGCTGGCTGATCCACGCGCCCCGTCCATGAAGGACCGGCTGAACGCCACGGTGAAATTCAGGGAGTCTTTCAGGCCGTACGCCCCGTCCATCCTCGCGGGACGGGCTCGCGACTACTTCGAAGACGCGACCGAATCACCCTTCATGCTGAGGGTATTCGCCACCCGCGCCGACAGGCTGGCCGAGGCCGGCGCGGTCACTCACGTTGACGGCGGCGCCCGAGTCCAGACCGTCACAAAAGAACAAAATCCCCGTTATCATGACCTGATCGAGGCGTTCGGCCGTGCAACAGGGACGCCCATGTTGCTGAACACATCGTTCAATGTACGCGGCGAGCCGATAGTGAACTCCCCGGCCGACGCAGTGAAGTGCTACCTCACCTCCGGCATGGACTTTTTGCTGATAGGTGATTTCCTCCTGGTAAAGGATCAGTCGGATCTGTAACAACGGCTTGACACACGCGTTTGAGGACCGCTAACCTGCGGCTCGATACCGGGTGTCCTGCTGCGGAACATGATGGGAAAGGGCCAACAGCCAACCTCCGAAGTACAGACCTTTCCGGCACCGGTCTATCCCGAGGTCCTGAAAAAGGTCTTCGACGCCTTTGTGTCCAGGGACATCGAGGCGTATCTCATCGGCCCGCGGGCACGTGATCTGGCCCGCGGCGAAGACATAAGCGGCCATCACTCGTTCGACCTCACCGTCGACACGTCCCTGGCCCAGATTGAATCGTTGTTTTCAGACCTGTTCGGAGTCGTTCCCAAGCCTGTAAAGGAGGACCGTCCCCGTCTGGTCACCTTCAAGATTCCCAAAACGCCGACGGACGATGACGCCGACAACGATAACCAGGATTCCAGTGGGCACTGGACCTTCAACATGGGCCCGTTCAGGAACTACCTGCCGCCCCTGAGGTCTTTGCGCGGCCAGAATCTGTCGGGGATCATCCTGGACCTGGCTACCCGCGAGATCACCATTCAGGCCTTCGGTTACGACCACGAGGGCGGTCTGATCGACCCATTCGGCGGCACCAGGGACCTGGCCGACAACCTCGTCAGACCGGTCTTTCCGACCGAGACGGTGTTCCGCGAAAGCGCCGGATGGTTGCTGAAGGTGGCCAGATACGTGGCCCGCTACGGCTACAGGGCTGCGCCCGAGGTCCGCTCGTCGGCTTCGCGCGATGCATCCAATCTGCTGGACGTGCCTCGCGAGTTCTGGCGAAGGGAGATGGACAAGATCCTGTGCGGATCCCACGCCGGTCTGGGGCTTCAGTTCATGGCGGACACGCGGGTCCTTTCATTCCTGTTGCCCGAGGTCGCCAACCTGGTGACATTTTCCGCCGAGGCCGAAGGCCGACACAAAGACATTTGGGACCACACCAAACAGGTCGTCGATAACGCCGAGACGAACACGATAGTCAGATGGGCCGCACTGTGTCACGACATCGGCAAGGTCTGGACCAGGCAGTACTTCGGCAAGGACAAGGTTCACTTCTTCAGGCACGAGGACATGAGCGCCCTGCTGTTCGAGGGGATCGCGGCCCGCCTGCAGATACCCTCCGAGACGGCGCACAAGATCCACTACCTCATCAAGAACCACTCGCGCATCAATCTGTACCGCGAGGACTGGACCGACTCGGCCGTCAGGCGGCTGATCAGGGACGTGGGCGAACACCTCGACAGGTTGATCGCCTTCTCGCGGGCGGACCTGACGTCAAAAAGGGCCGAACGCGTGGAACTGGTGCGCTCGCTGTTGGCCGATCTGCAGCTCCGCATCATCAGGATCAAAGAGGCCGACGCGCGCGTCAGCCCGCTTCCCAAGGACATCGGCAACAGGATAATGGAGCGTTTCAACCTATCGCCGGGACCCGAAATAGGCAGGCTCAGGTCGCTGCTGCTGGGGGCCATAAACGATGGGAGGCTGGCAGGCGGCGAGAAGGACGACGTCTATCTGGACTTCATAGAGGGGCTCGCATCGGCCTCGCCCGATGACGTCGATCAGAACAAAAAGACCACTACGTCGTAGAGGAAGTGGGTATAGGCCGCGACCGCGAATCCCCGCACCAAGAAAATTGCCGCGAAGACCACTCCGGAAATGGCGCGATACGAAAACGTGAAGCCGTCGATCGACTCGGAGCCCAGATAGTGGGACAGCGAGAACACCAGAGACGAAAAGATGACCGCCAGCGTCCCGACCGCGACCACTTTCGAAACCTGAACGGCCCTCTTCCCGACCCCTTTTTTGAGGTACACCCGCCTGGCCATGGCAATGGGGCCGCCGATCATGACGAGCCTGAATACCAGTTCCTCCCAGTAGCCGGCCCCGGCCGACAGGGACAACGATTGGGCCACCGAGTAATGGTGGCCCTGCGCGGTCGACAGGAGGTGGGCGGACCCCATGATGAACATTACGGCATGACCCATCACGAGCCCCAGGGCCAGGCCCTCCAAGCACAGCGTCAGCCAGTATTTCGGCCTGAACAGCCCGCGTTTCGTCAACACGACCATCACGGCCACGGAGGCGCATACCAGGACACCGTTTATCGCCAGAAATCCGTATTTTCCCACCTGCCCGATGAGAATCGTGGTGAACAGGTCAGCGGCATTGACGGTCTTGTTCCCGGGCACCATCAGACCGACGTTGTACAGCAGCAACAGGGGCAGCGTTACGACGCCGGCCACCATCGGAGAGCGCGTGGCCGCCAGGTAGCCCTTTATTCCGCCAGCGGCAGGAACCTCTTTTGACTTGCCAGATACCGCCATCTTTCAATCCCGACGTTGCCGTCCTCAATGGTGTAGATATTGAATCTGCCCGGCCTGCCCCGACCCGAGAGTCCGGTTGTCGTGGAACCGCAGCCCACAACCAGGGTGCCGGCCCCCTCCCCTCTTTCGCCCGTCAGGACCATTTCGTGCTCGCGATGGTCGTGACCGTGCAGCACCAGAGTCGCTCCCGCGTCCGCCAGCATTTCAGCCGCCTCGGACTTGTCCACCAGTCTCCCCAGCTTTTCCTGGACGAAACCGCGATGGTGCAGATTGTGGTGCATGAAAACCAGGGTGTCCTTTCCCTGCCCCCTCGCCTCGTCTATCACGCGACGAATCTTCAGGAGTTGATCCTTGCCCACCAAGCCCCATGCGCGCGTCACCGGCGGGATCATGGCGGTCCTTACAGCGACCAGGACAATGTCCCCCTGGTCCTTGACCACCGGCCATTCACCCGACTTCCCGTCCTTTCCCCAAAGGGTCGGGCCGAACCATCTTTCAAATGCCCCGGCGTGTACGGCGACCGGGGCGTAATAGTCGTGATTGCCCGGCACTATGGTCAACCGCTCATAGCCGCCCAACGGCGCCAGCACCTCCGACGCCAGCCTGAATTCCGACTCCAGGGCCAGGTTGGTCAGGTCCCCGGTTATGACCGTGTGGTCCACTTTCTGTTCCACGACCTCCCGCACCGCGGCCCTTGCGACATCGATGGAGTGGACGCCGTTTCGCACCAACACCAGATTGAACGCGCCCAGCAGGCGGCGGTTGAACATGCCTGAAGTCCACAGGGCCCCTTCGGGGAACAGGTGCAGATCGGAAAGGTGGGCGATCCTCATGGACGGATAATAGCACGTGGACGTCGGATTCATTACCTTCAAAGCCAACCTCCAGAGGCCCGACCATCGACTGTGAACCGATTGACCTTGAACAAATTGACTTTGAACAAATTGACTTTCCCTGGTCCAGGTATTTAATAGACACCCATGTCTGGGAAATCAAAGACTGCCGGGCCCACCGCGCACATCGACTACAGGGACGGACGTCCCATTGCCCTTCACCTCAGCAAGGTAAAGCTGGTCGTGGAGGACGCACTGGGCGAGGTCAGGGAGTACATTTTCGACCAGGACGTAGTCACAATCGGATCTTCGGACGAAAACGACCTGGTGATAAACGACTCGCGGGTGAGCCGCGCCCATTGCCGGATCGTGCGCGAGCATTCCGGTTACATGGTGGCCGACCTCGGTTCCACCAACGGCACAATGGTGAACAGAGTCAGGGTGCGTGAGGCCTGGCTCAAGTCCGGCACGACCCTGAAACTGGGCGGCGTCGAGGTGCGTTTCCAGACATTCGGCGAACGCGTCGAGGTGATGCCGTCGACCAGGGACTCTTTCGGGAACGTGGTTGGGCGCAGCAGGCGCATGAGAGAGGTCTTTGCGATCCTGGAACGCATCGCCCCGACGGCCGCCACGGTCATCCTGGAGGGTGAAACAGGATCCGGCAAGGAGGTAGTGGCAAGGGCCCTGCACGCCAGGAGTCCCAGGGCCGGGGATCCGTTCGTGGTCTTCGATTGCAGCGCCGTGCCCAAGGAACTGCTGGAGAGCGAGCTTTTCGGGCACGAAAAAGGTTCGTTCACCGGCGCCCACCAGGCCCGCCAGGGTCTGTTCGAGATCGCGAACGGCGGCACCCTGTTTCTGGATGAGATCGGCGAGATGTCCTTGGAACTGCAACCCAAGCTGCTGCGCGCGCTGGAGCAACGCGAGATTCGGCGCGTGGGCGGAAATCGACAGGTCAAGATAGACGTTCGCCTGGTCGCGGCCACCAATCGCGTCCTGGAGGAGGAGGTCCGGGCCGGGCGTTTCAGGGACGACCTGTACTACAGACTTTCCGTGGTCCGCATTTCCTTGCCCCCGCTGCGCGAACGCAAGGAGGACATTCCCCTTCTGGCCCGTCACTTCCTGCGCCATGCCCCGTTCAACCGCGACCCTGACGGCGAGCCCAGAATCAAGGGCATCTCTGAGGAGGCCCTTCTGGTCCTGATGGAATATGAATGGCCCGGAAACGTGCGGGAGCTGATAAACGTGGTAGAGCGGGCCACTTCGTTCGCGGACGGCGACATGATCGATATCGACGATCTCTCGCCTCATGTGCTTGGCAACAGGCGCAGATCAGGGGTCAGCGCGGGGGACGGAACCGGGTCACATACCGCCACCATCAGACATCGCAAGACCTTCAAGGAGGCAAAGGAGGAGTGGGTCGCGAGGTTCGAACGCGACTACCTGGCGGCCCTGCTGAAAAGACATGATTATGGGATATCGGCGGCGGCCAGGGACGCCGACATCGACAGGAAGTATCTGCGAAAGCTCGCCAGAAAACATGGACTGCTGCCGGTTCCCGGCGGGAAAAACGGGAGATAGGAATGGCCAAACTCAAACGCGTCAACGGAAAGCGAAAAAGCAAAAAGAAAAAGGAAAAGGAGCAGGCAGGGCCTGTCAAGGGCCCCACCCCTTGGGAGCAGTTCGAGGCGTTCATGGCTGACTGGGGACGTCTGGTGATTCCTCTTGGCCTGGCCGCGATCCTGAGCGTGTTGAGATTGACCGGCGTCCTCGATGAAACCGGACTGGGTTTCACCATGGGCATGCTGTTCATGCTGGCGGTCGTGTTCACCTTTGTGTTCATGGTCTTCAGAAATGTCTTTCCCGGCTGGGTAAAGACGGCATCCGTCGTTTCCGGCATCGCGGTGATGGCTGGGGCCGGCATCCCCTTCACCCAGACCGTGTACCCCGGAAAGGCCGATTTTTCCGCGACACTGCAAAAGGACGGAGAATCGATCAACATCGACGAGGGATTGTCAGGCCGATACAGGCTGGAAGTCTTTGCGTCCTCAATGGCGGAACAGCCGTCCACGAGGTCCAGGGAGGGAAAATACGTGATCTCCGTGGCCGGCCAAAGGATAGCCGGCAAGTTCAGCGACAAAAAACAAAGGATGCCCGCCGGCCGCAGGGGGTCGCGCATGGTAAAAAAGAAGCACCTGACCGACACGTATCCATTGGTTCTTCCAGCTGGGAAAAAGGCCGTCAAGCTGCTTCATCTGGACACGGTAATCGGTCCCAATCTCCATGTGGCGCTGTTCAAACCACTGATTACGCCGCCTTTCGTCTATCTGCTTTTGGGGCTGGCCCTCCTGTTCGGCATCGGCCTGGACGCCCGTTATCAGGAACAGACCCTGAGGTGGAGGCTCGCGCCATGGTTCGGGATGATAGCCGTGTTCCTTTTGATCTTCGAACGGTCATACGAAAAGGGGAGCGTTTCCAACAACGTGGTCTGGAGCGTGATCTTCGGCAGCGCCATTGGTTTCACGGTGGGGTGGGCCGTTTCGCTGGCGGCCAGGAAGGTCGTCGGTTCCAGGCGCGCCTAAAACAGAACGACTAGACCCTGAACGCCTTGCCCAGGCCCAACTCTTTCGTAGCGAAAATCACCAGATAGGTTGCAAGGTCCTTCAGCGGTCCACGCATCGCGGCGGCCTCCACCCTGGCGACCGCATCCACGGGTTTCAACGCCGCGGCACGGACGATACTGGGCAGACCGGCCGCGATCCATCCCAGTCCGGGGGCAATGAAATGTTCGTGTCTCTTTTTTTCCACTTTCAGCACATTGGACACGGCATCCAGAAATGCCTTGGATTCAGGAATGCTCAGATAGCCTTCCACGCCGGGTACACGCCGGGAAAGTTCCACCACCCGACCGGCCAGGCGATCGGCAAAGGAAAACCTGGATTGCACCCTCGACAGCAGCCCCATTGACGGCCTGACCCTGATCCTGGCGAACAGTTTGCCGCCGGCCCTCAATTCGCGGGTGGCCTTTTTCACCACCACCTCAGGTTCGTTGTACCGGGACAGGGCGGAAAAGAACACGGCCATGTCGAAGCCGGACGAAGAAAACTCGCGCTTCATGTAATCCGAGGCATAGAAATTCATGCGGATCGAGCAGTTTTCCTTTTCGGCCAGCCCTGTCACATATTCGATCAGGGACTCGTCCGGATCCACGACGGTCACGAAAAGGCCGGAACTGGCAAGGGAAATGGCTATGTTCCCGCGGTCCTCCAGCCCGACCACCAGGACCCTCCTAACGCCCTCGGCGGCCCACTCGAGCAGTTCCTTTATGATTTC
>JAADHL010000313.1 GCA_013151875.1 Deltaproteobacteria bacterium | reverse complement strand
AGACCATCCATGCCCGGCAGCTTTACGTCACACAGCACCAGGGTGAAGTCGCGCTCCATGAGTTCGCGTATGCCGTCCTCGGCCGATTCGCAGGGAACGACTTCGAACCCCTCCCGGCCGAAGATCATCTGGAGGTGGCTCCTCGTGATCCTCTCGTCGTCGACTACCAACATGGAACGGGTCACTCATCCCTCCCCGGCGCCTCATCGGCACATGGAATCATGAACTCCACCGAGGTCCCGCGACCAGGCGCGCTGTCAACCCGCACTTCTCCACCGTGGGCCTCGAGGATCCTCCTGACCACTGGCAGGCCGAGGCCGGACCCTCTGGTCTTGGAAGTGTAGAACGGTTCCCAAATCCGCGAAAGCGTGCCGGCTTCCATACCCATGCCGTTGTCTTCCACGGTGACCTTTACGCCACCGGCGAACCTGCCCCTGTCCAGAGCCTTGGTGCTCACCCGGATACGGAATGTGTCCGACTGCGTACCGGAATTACCGTCCACCCGCGCCTCCATCGCGTTGCGAAGGAGGTTTTCCAGGACCTGCCCCAGCTTGTATCCGTCCGCTCCCACCAGGGCCAAACCCGGGTCCAGGTCCAGTTCAACCGCGATGTCTTCCGGAACCACCCTGCCGGCCACCTCGGCAACCAGTTCATTGATATCCACCGGCACCCGCTCGACCAGCATCGGACGCGAAAAATCCAGCAACTCCTTCACTATGGAATCCATGCTGCGCACGCCGGTTCGTATGTCCTCCACCAGCGTGAGCCGGTCCTCATCGCTCACGTCCGTACCCAAGAGGTCCACCGCGGTCCCGATGTATTGCAGCGGGTTCTTGACCTCATGGGCCACCCTGGCAACCATTTCACCGACGGTCGCCATCCGCCGGGATGCCTCTAGTTCCTTTCCGAGGCGCTCCTTCTCCCGCGCCAGAGTCAGCATCCTGCCCTGAGTCGCCAGCTTTTCTTCCAGCCGAATGCTACGGATCTGGCCATGGCGCAGCATCAGGCCCAGTGTTACCAGCATGATCACCACGGCAAGGGTGAAAAATATGGACACGATATTCTGCTGAGCCACTGGGCGCAGAACCTCGCTGACCAGGGTGGACGCCGATATGGACCACACCTGATTGCCGATTGTCACCGGTGAAAAGGCCACTACCCGGTCCTGCCCGGCAATCCGGAAGATCCCACCGCCTGATCTGCCCCTGCGTATCTTTTCCTGTACCCGGATATCCTCGTGACAGGAATTGCAGGTCCCCGAGTTCATGCTGAGAACTTTCTCGGTCACCGGGCGCCCCATACCGGAATGCCGCAGAATCACGCCGTTCGACGACATGACCGTGAACGAAACACCGTATTCCTTGGCCCCCGTCTGAAACAACCGGTCTATCATGCGCTCCAGATTGACCGTGGCGACCACCACGCACCTTGCGACGCCGTCACGCATGACGGGCGCCGCCGCGGTCAGGTGCAGACCCAGACCACCCGCGGACCAGATATCGGAAACGGTCACCAGGCCCGACCGCAACGCCAGATCCGCGGTGCCCGCCACCATGGACCACACGTCCAGGTTTTCGGAATAGACGACCCCGTACCCGGTCACGGGAGACATCGAGCACCTGATCAGGGCCATGCCGTCCACGTCGATAAATGAACGCAGCATGCGCCAGGTGCCTTTGATTTCGAGTATGCCGTGCGGGTCGCCCTCGGGCATGGTCGCGAGGTCCCCGGACACCCGGACAAGTGTTTCGACCAGGTGTCTGCCCTGCGACTCCACGCGCCGGGCGATCTGGCTCACCAGAAGCTCGTGACGCGCCTTCTCGCGATCAAGGGCGGTCTGCTCCATGGCATGTTGGCTGGCGTATGGAATATAGGAAACAGCGACCAGCAGCACCACAAACAGGGCCGCCGCGCTGCAACCCGGCGCAGGTCCCTTGCGACGGACCCGCCTGGATGAATCGGCGACGGACCGGTCGGGGTCCCTTTTCCGGCCCGTCACCGTTCATCGTCAACCGCTACTTTTTGTGGCAGTCCTTGCACTTGGTGGGGCCCTTCTTGTTCTTCTTGTGGCAGCCCTTGCAGGTCTTGTGGAAGGCATTCTTGATCTTGGGCGTATCGCCTTCCTTCTTGGCCTTGTGGCAGTCCTTGCACGCGGTCCCGACTTTCTTATGGTGACACGTATTGCACTTGATCTTCCGATCCTTGGCGTGCTTGTCGTGGTGGAAAGTCACGTTGCCCTTTTTGGCGGGAAGAGTCACCGTGCCGGGTTGCTTCTTGGCCAGGACCGTCACGGGGCCCGCGCCCAGAACAAACATGACCACCGCGGCGGCCGCCAGGAACTGTCCGAAACTCTTCATGTCAACATCTCCTTTTAGGAAGCAAACCAACATTCCCCCCGGCCGATCCGGGAGGTTTCAATCCGTTTGACGACAATCTCCAGAAACTATTCCGGGATTCTCTGGCCCCCCTGTCGAATCTTCATCGTTGCCCCTCGATCTACAGGTGACAGGATCGGCACATGGTCCGGTCACGATCTCCCCTTGGATTCCAACCCGGCGGATGGGGATTGCCGCCCGCGCCACCGACCCTGTGACACCTGACGCAGTTCGAGGCCGCGCCCTGGTCATGGCATGTCGCGCACGATGCGATATCACGACGCGCCTTCGGCCCATGGAAATTCGGTGAGGCAGGGTTCATCCAGCCCTCCGGGTGACGCGCGGACGCGCCCTTTGATTTCGCGCTGACGCCCCGGCGTTCGTGGCACGACGCGCACTGGTTTTCGGCGTGACATTTCCGGCATCTCGCTGGGTCGGCCCTGGCATCGATGAAATGCCGCGTCAGAAAATCGCCCCGGTGCACGAGGTCCCTGTCGACTCGTTCGGTGTGCCGCAACGCGGGCGAAAGCACGTCCAGCCGGCTGTGGCAGTCCGCGCAATAGTCCTGGCGGTGGCAGTGTTCGCAGACCTTTTCGTCGCCCCTGGCCAGAGTCCCGTGACGCTGCATGAAATCCGCGTCGTGCGAAAACAGACGCACTGGACGGGCCGGGTTTTCAATCAGGTCCTCGTGGCACTTCTTGCACTTGATCTCTCTGAAGTCGTTTCGGTGACAGTTCATGCACGTGTCGTACATCCGCGGGGTTCCCGTCATGCGCGGCGACTCCGCGTCCCTTACGTCGCCGTGGCAGTCCGTGCACTCGATCTTCTTTCCATCCTTCCCTTTGGCTCCCAGGTGGGTCGCATGTGAAAACACCACGCTTTGGACGCGATGCGTCTGCCAGGTCGTGGGCCTCTTTGGGTCGGCATGGCACTGTCCGCAACCGCCTTCTTCCTTGTCGTGACACTCCATGCACTTCTTTTCACTGGGAAATACGGACTCGGTGACCTTATTGGAGTCCACTATTGCCGAGTGGCACTCCTCGCATTCCAGCTCTTCTTCGACTACGTGCTTTTTGTGCGAAAAGTGAATCTGGTCTCTCTTGTGGATGAATCCCGCACACGCTATCCCCAGGACCAGGCCCACCCCGGCCGCAATGGGAAGAAAACGGCGAACAGAAGATCCAACGCGCATCCGGCACCTCACTTCACGTAACTGTTGAAGGCGTAGGTGAACTTGACCATTCCGGTTAGATTCTGGTCGAATTCAGGATTCACCGACATGAACAGATCGCCCTGCAGCTTGCCGTTTTCGACGACCTCATAGCCGGCGCTCAGTCCAACGATGTGGGAGCGCCCGAACCCGCCCACGTCGTGATCGTAAAGGTACTCGCTGAAATCCAGGGTGATGTCGGCGGCGCGTGAAGGATGCCAAATACCGTATCCCCTTATCAGGGTGTAGGCATTGTCCGGTCCCCTCAGCCTGGAAATCTCTACGCCCACCAGGTTGTTCAGGCGGCCGAAGGTCAGGGTGGGTCTGACACCGGCCTGATAGCCGTTTTCACCGCCCTGATATCTGTAATACCGCCCGTATGCCCGCAGAGCGAACATTCCGCCGCTGCGCCAGGCGATCTCGCCACCGGCTGCATGGTAGTA
>JAADHL010000201.1 GCA_013151875.1 Deltaproteobacteria bacterium | reverse complement strand
CATACCGTGCACTCGCGGCTCAGGACCCCGCCGCTTTCGGTGACGTGCTTGCCGTCGTGGCACCTGAAGCAGCCCGGCCAGTTGCGATGACCGATGTTCGAAGCGTAGGTCTTCCAGTCCACTTTCATCGCAGGGAACACGCTGCGGTCATAGATTGCCTCCAAGGAGGCCACGGCCTCGATTATCTCCTTTGATCTGTCGCGCAAGATTTTAGGAAAACGGTCTTTGTAAAAACCCGTCACATGGTCGTTTATGCCTCTTCCCGCGGCCTCTTTGTCAACGTAGCTAGCGGTCAGCGCGTCCACCGCCACCTTCTTGATCCAAGGCAAAGTGGGCGATATCAGGCCGGCCGCCATTGCCTTGTCCACGGCGATGTCAGGGGGCGTGAAATTGTGAGTTGGACGGTTGTGACAGTCCATGCAGTCCATCACGTGCTCGGGAAACGCGTCCAGTTCGTCGTCGCTGATCTTGCTGTCCTTGTCCCTGTAAATTCTTTCCTTGCCTTCATGATCCCTGACCCGCACCCAGGGGATCTTCTGAAGTCCCTTATCAGAGGCCTTGAAGGTCACCTTGTTGTCCAGAATCATGTGCCAGTGGATCCCGGCGTTCTCGCCCAGGCGCCTGCTGCCCCCTCCGGTCTTGACCAGCAGGCTCACTTGCTCCGCCGTATTGGCCTCGTTGTATCGAAAATGCGGATTTTGGATCAACTGCGCGCCATAGAACTTTTCCGGCCAGTGGCATTCCTCGCACGTCTCACGGGCGGGACGCAGGTTCTTGATGGGTACTGGGATGGGGGTTTCGTACGTGCCGAACGTGACCGCCAGTACCTGCCTCAGACCAGAGAGCTTTGCCTTGACGTACCAGTCCGCTCCATGCCCGACATGGCACTCCACGCACGACACGCGGGCATGCGGTGACGCCAGGTAGGCCCGATGCTCGGGTTCCATGACCGTATGGCAGACCTCGCCGCAAAAGGTCACCGATTCCGTAAACAGAAAGGCGTTGTACCCGACGAACGTCAGCAGAATCCCAAGCAGCGATCCGCCAACCAGGATGTAAGCGAACCACTTCCGTGTTTTCCTGTCGTTCAGATCCAACTTGGGAAACGGCTGAGCTTCCTTGGTTCCCAGCCTGCGCCGCCGCAGGGACTCGCGACGCATTCCGTACAGGGCCAGCACGACCGCGGCCCCGAAAACCATGGGGAACACCATATATGTAAAGATGCCCAGGTAGGGGCTGGGGTTCTTCAGGCTGAACTCCAGCAACAACAGGAAAAGGATCATCCCGGCGGCGCCAACCATGATCAGTCCACCGAAATAGCTCAGGGTATTTCGGTACAGTCCCTTTCCGTGCTTCGATTCCGCTGTCATTTCTCACCTCGAGTCCGCTGGTGGATTCACGCCGGCGGTATTCTATACGATCTCGGACGGATTCCCTACTGAAACAGTTGACTTTGATACGGTCGACTTTGACACGGCCGACTTTGTCATGGTTTTGGGGGGAGATTCCCCCGGCCCCGTCTGAAAACAGGGCCGGGGGTACTGATACGACTGGTCAGTGACCCACGTGATAGCCCTCGGCCTCGTCCGCCAGTTCCTGGTCGGTCTTGACCGTGGCCGTGCCGCCGTCACGGTGGCAGGACTTGCATGCAAATCCCAGAGTCACGAACGGGTTCGAGAACTTGCCGTCATCCGTGAACTGCTGCGCATCAGGGTCATGGTTGATGAAGAAGAGGTGCGTCCGCAGGTCGCCGGACCACTGCGCGGCATCGCCCTTGGCGGACTTAGATACGAGGCATGTGACAGTCCTCGCACTCGGCCAGCGCCTGCATGGCCGCGCTCTTCTGGTTCGAATCAAATCCGACGTGGCAGGTCGTGCAGGCCCTGCGGATGCTCTTTTCGGGGTTCACTTCAGCGTCCGCGAACTTGGCGCTCTTGTGGGGGTCGTGGCAGTCCACGCACCGCATGGCGAACTTCTTGGACTGGAACATTTCTTCCCACTGCTCGTGGTGCTTGATGAATCCGCCCTTGGCGTCCACGGTCTCGACCTCACCACGAATGTGGCACTGGCCGCACAGCTCGGAATCGCGGTCCACCTTGACCTCGACGAAGTACGGATCAGCCGCGTGCAGGCTGCCTGGTCCGTGGCAGGCCTCGCACTGGACGCCGCCCGCGAAGAAGCTGCCCGCCATGCCTTCCATGTCGTCCTGATGCTTGCAGGTCGTGTCGCCCACGGGGCATGGAATCCATCCGGTGGTATGGCATGTTCCACAATCATAGGGCTTCTGCTGACCGGCGTGGTAGGGAACCCACCCGCCGTCGGTGCCCAGCACCTCGTTCGGGAAGTTCCACTGCGTGGCGTCATCGGCGCCGCCGGTGACGATGTAACCGTCCGTGCCCACATACCGCGCCTTCCACCCGAAGCCGCCGATGACGTACGAAATGTCATTCCAGGTCAGGCCCAGGGGCGGGTCCGGCACGCCGCCGGTAATGCTGTCGAAGGGACGGGTCGGAGCCACGCCGCCTTCCACCTTGGTCAGCTTGTAGGGATGCCCCGACTTGATGAATTCGGCGTACTGGTCCGCGTGGCAGTCGCCGCAAGCCTCGGATCCGATATAGGCAGGGACTCCGCCGTTCAGGCCGTCTTTACCGTCCTTGCCGTCAACGCCGTCCTTGCCCGGCGCCCCGTCTTTGCCGTCAACGCCGTCCTTTCCGTCCTTGCCGGGTTCCCCATCCTTACCTGGGGCACCGTCCTGGCCTGGGGCGCCATCCTTGCCGGCAGGGCCCTCGGAGCCGCAGCCCCAGGCCGCCATCGCGACCAACACTGCGGCGACCACCCATTTCATTTTTCCTTTTCCGTTCATCGAAACCTCCATAACAAAAACCAAGGTCGGACCTAAGCAATCAGCTCGACCGTCCTGTTCCGGATACCCCATAATTGCAATTACCATTCCATGTATTACACCAAGATTTTTATTCGTGATATCGGGCTGTTTCAGCGACAGGACTCAGACATGGGGTATGATGTCAGACCGTTTTGTCATAAATGACAGATGTCAAAAACGGGAAAATGATTCAGGATCTGAGGATCCGAGGGTCGAGGCCCACCGCGCGGAGGCGGCGATAGAAGGTCTTGCTGGCCATTTTCGCTTCCTTGAGGGCCTGCGTTATGTTGCCTCCATGCCGATCCACCAATTGGAGGTAGTACATGCGTTCGCACTCCGCCAGATAGTCCTTCATCGGGGGCATTGTCTTGCCTTCCGTAGGAAGCGGGACCGCCACAGCCTTTTCGGTTGGAAGGTCAAGGGTTTCAATCACGGGACCGCTGGAAAGCAACACCGCCCTTTCCACCACGTGCTTCAACTCGCGTACGTTCCCGGGCCAGGAATAGGACAGCATCTGCTTCAAGGCCCGGTCCGAAAAGGCGTCGGCGCTGCGGCCGAATTTTTCCCGATACTCCTTCAAAAAGGTAAGGGCCAGCAGGGGAATATCGTCGTTGCGTTCCCTGAGGAGAGGAAGCAATATGGGTACGACGTTCAGACGGTAGTAGAGGTCCTGCCTCAGTTCGCCCGACTCGACCATCTTTGAAGGGTCCACGTTGGAAGCGGCGATAATGCGCACATCCGCCTTTATGGACTGCGTGCCGCCCACCCTTTCGAACTCGCCCTCCTGAAGGACACGCAGCAGTTTCACCTGCATGGCAGGCGGCATGGACGACACCTCGTCCAGGAACAGGGTCCCCCGGCCCGCGACCTCGAATTTACCCTCTTTGCGCCGCACCGCTCCAGTGAAGGCCCCGCGCTCATGCCCGAACAGTTCGCTTTCCAGCAGGGTCTCGGTCAACGCACCGCAGCTCACCGCCACGAAAGGTCCTTTCTTTCGCGGACTGTTGAAGTGGATGGAGCGGGCCA
>JAADHL010000061.1 GCA_013151875.1 Deltaproteobacteria bacterium | reverse complement strand
CCCCCCTGGACCTCGGCCTCCTTGGAAGTAAAGAGCTGGAGCCCGGCCTTGTCGGCCTGGTCCTCTATGTCGTCGGTAACCCGGGTGATCGTCATGTTGCCGCCCGAGTAGGACTGGTACTCATCCAGCTTGTCCAGGAACTCGCGGTCCACGCCGCGGATGTCCCTCTGGCGGCCCCAGCCCTGGGCCATGGAGGGCGGCAGGTCCTTGGATATGAACACCTGCACGTCAAGGCCGTCCAGGTCCTTTACCGCCTGGCGACTGACGTCCGAAAGGGTATAGCGCTTGTTGTCGGTCAGGTCCGCCTTGCCGAAAACCCAGAGCCCCAGCACGTTCAAAAGCACCAGAATACCTAGTACGGAAACAGTGGTGATCAGCGCGTTGGCGCGTGCAGAGCCGCCGCTCGTAGTCGAGGTCTTCATGATCTACCTCCATTTCCTGGCTTCAAGCGAATAGCTCGCCAGCACCACCGAGCCCACCATCACCGAAAAGAAGAACACCAGATCGCGGGTGTCGATGACTCCGCGCGCAATGGAACTGAAGTGCCGGCTGAAGGACATCAGATCGAACGCCTCCACGGAGTGCAGGCCAAGGGCCTCCGGCACGCGGTCGACGAAGGTAAAGACGGCGCAGATGACGATTGCCGTGATGAAAGCCACGATCTGAGAGCGCGTCCAGGACGAAGCCATCAGGCCCACCGCCAGGTAGGACGAACCCACCAGCAGCACGCCGAAGTACCCGCCTACCAGGGGGCCGATGTCCGGGTTGCCCAGGATGCCCACCATGACGGGATACGCCAGGGTGAGGGCCGTGGCGACACCCAAAAAACCCATGGCCCCCAGCAGTTTGCCGACCACCACCTCCGTTTCCGTCACCGGAAGGGTCAGAAGGATCTCGATGGTGCCCATCTTCCTCTCTTCGGCCAGCAGGCGCATGCTGATGGCCGGCAGAAAGATCGTGAACAGGAACACCATCCACTCGAACATGGGCCTCAGAGTCGCCTCCTTGGCCTCGAAGAAGTTCTCCTTGGGCAGCAGGAAGGGGATCTTGAAAAAGAACACCACCCCCAGCAGCACCAGGAACACCGCGATCGCGATGTAGGCCACGGGGGACCCGAAATACGCGAAGAACTCGCGTCTCGCTATTGCCAGAATGTTTCTCATCCGCATTCCTCCCTGCTTCCCAAAGGAATCCAGCCCTTATTGCAGCGTTAATCTTTGGAAGATCGTCTCGAGGTCCAGCCTCTCGCGCCGAAGCTCGATGAGCGTGACCCCCTCTTTTACGCAGCACCTGAACAGGTCTGGTCTGAGGTCCACGTCCCCATCCGCCTCGATCCGGAACGCGCCCTGCCCTGCCGATTTGTTTTCCAGGGGGATCACGTTCTTGACGTGACTCAAGGCCGACAGCGCGGCCCTCAGCGCGTCACCACCCTGTTCCTGGATCTCCAGCAGGAAGGTGTTGCCGCCCCCGTACAGGCCCTGGATCTGGTCGGGAGTACCGTCCGCTGCGATGCTGCCCCGATGGATGATGATGATCCGGTTGCAGGTGGCGGTCACCTCGGGGAGGTTGTGGGTGGACAGGATGACGGTGCGGTCCTTGCCCAGTTCCTTGATGACCTCGCGGATTTCCACGATCTGGTTGGGGTCCAGACCGCTGGTGGGCTCGTCCAGGATCAGGATCTCGGGGTCGTGGATCATGGCCTGGGCCAGCCCCACCCTCTGGCGGAACCCCTTGGACAGAGTACCGATCTCCTGGTCAAGGCGCTCGCCCACACCGGTAACGGCCGTCACCTGTTCGATCCGCTGGACGACCTTGTCTTTCGGCACGTCGCGGACCGTGGCGATGAAGTTCAGATACTCGCCCACCGTCATGTCCGAATAGACCGGGGCGTTTTCCGGCAGATAACCCATGCGCCGGCGCACCTCGATGCCGTGCTCCACCACGTCCTTGCCCTCGATGGTCACGGTTCCCGACGAGGCCGCCAGAAAACCTGTGACGATCTTCATGCACGTGGTCTTGCCCGCGCCGTTGGGTCCCAGGAATCCCACGACCTCGCCTTTTTCCACCTTGAACGAAACCCCGGCGAGGGCCCGGATCCGGCCATAGTCCTTGGTCAAATCAGAGACTTCAATCATGGCTGTTCTTCCTCCGAACACCCTGTAAACGGTCTGACAACAGTGAACGCCCGGTATTATTCCCACAATGTTTGTACGGTCAAGGCAAAGCGCAGCCAGGTCCGGAATCGGGCTTTTGCGGCTCGCTCACGAACCTGCGCAACATCGTGGTCATAAAGACCCACATCAACGCCACGATGGGCAGGGTCAGGAAGTGCCACATCCCGCCCATGTATTCCAGGTAGTCGAATAGACCGTGATAGACGGACGCCAGCGCGAGGCCGGTCCACAGAGGCCAGAAACCGCGCCCCTTCAGACAGGCCCCCAGGCCCCATCCCCAGAACGCCGCGAACAGCATGTGGACGAACGGCACAAGGGCCGCCCGACCCAGGTCCAGCCCCCCCGTTGCCCACATGGCGTACCAGTTTTCAGCGGCCGCGAAACCCAGCGCCGCTGCCGTACCATAGCGGATCCCGTCCGACGGCACCTTGCGCGAATCCAGCCGCCATGCGGTCACCACCACTGCCAGCAGCTTCAGGAATTCCTCGATCGGTCCCACCAGACCCAGGGCGAAAGCGGCATGCGCCAGATCGCTGGCCGGGGCCCCGCGGATCAGCGGTCTGTAGACCGGGCTGACCTCCAGCAGCTCGAAAACGAAAAACGCCGCCGCTGCCGAGCACATGCCCGCAGAGAACGTCAGCACCACCCAGCGCAGCGCGTGCCGTCTGCGCCGGTCCTGTGAATACACGAAAGCCAGCAGCAGAATCGCCGGAATCAGGCTGCCCGCCAGGGCCGGTATGTCCTTTTCGAGGGCCATTGGTTGATTCTACACGAGTTGACGTGCGGCTCGATCGAACGGCTTGATCAATCCAGCGGGCTCACATAGGCTTGCGAAATCTGGAAGGGAGGCTCGGGATGGATCTCAGATTTACGGTGTCTCTGGCGACGATTGCGGCCGTGGCCCTGGCCCAAGGCTGCGGATCGGATGAAAAGGCCGCTTTGGACGCCACTGATACGAATACGGCGGATGCAGCGGAGGTCCAGGACATCGCTTTGGATTACGCGTCGGACCCAGGGATCGGCAAACCCGACCAGGCCGGAATCGAACTGCCCACCGACCCTGGATACACGGACCCTGGGGTCACGGACCAGGGCAAGGCCGACGATATCGCGGGCGACAACGGACAGGAGGATGCCGCGTCCCAGGACACTGGGCCTAAGCCGCCCGAGTGCGCGGATCCGGCCCCATTCGACGAGGACGGGCCGTATGGCCTCACTCAGTACGAAAAGGCCGCGGACTTCACCCTGCCGGTGCTGGGCGGCGAGTGGAACTTCAAGGACCACTGGGGATGCGACTCGTTCATCTTCGTACAGTACGCCAAGGGTTACGAGTATTCCGAGGGACTGTGGACGTCCAATCCGAAGTGGCTTCTGGACGTGTCGCCTAAAAACGTGCACTACTTTTTCCTGTCGTTCGAGTCCACGGCCAAATCCGACGTCATGGCCATGAGGGACTCCGTCGAGGCGGCCCTGGCAAAGATGAGCCCCGAGGACGCGGCTCACTGGAAAGACCACATTCATTACGTGCCCGTGCGCGCGGGCGACCTGGAGGGCTGGGTGGGCGACGTGCTGCGCAAGCAGGGCATGTTTGCGTTCTCGATCGACCGGTTCCAGCGCATGCGCGAGACGGGTGGACTGGTCAACATTGCAGCCATCAACTCGTCGCCCCAGCTCTATCATCTGGAAAACGAGGCCCTGCAATTCAACTTCGAGTGGGACCGCGAACAGGCAATGAAGGCCGAGGACGCCACGGTGCTGACCGTATTCGACAAGGCGGCGACCAAGGGCGGGGACAACAAGGTGGACGTGGAGTTCCCGGACGCTGGGACCATGGCCGGTTTCGACTCGCTGGACGTGGACCTGTTCATGGACTGCAAGGACTACGACACCTGTCCTTGGGACTATATCGCGGCCCTGTACCTGTGCGACAAGGACGACCCGGACAAGTGCGGCACCGAGATCGCCCGGTGGATCACCACCTACGGCCGCGACGGCAGGTGGGTAACGGACATAAGCCAGGTCCTGGCCTATCTCCAGGACGGCGGCACGCGCAGGCTGCGGTTCGACTCCAGCAGCCAGGGTTACACAACGACGCTGAAGCTCCGGCTCGTGAACAGGGGAAAGGGCATGCGGCCAGTCGCCATCCAGCCCCTTTTCAGCGGCAACAACGCCTTCAATCTGGACTACAACGGCAAGTTCCAGCCCTTCCAATTCGACTCGCCGGAGGGCGTCAAGAAAGTGGAGATATTTGGTTGGATAACCGGCCACGGGTTCGGCAACGACAAGGCAAACTGCGCGGAGTTCTGCAACCATACCCATCATTTCAAGGTCAACGACGGCCAGGAATACGTCAAGGAGCACCCCATGGCCGGCACCCTGAACGGCTGCAAGGACCAGGTCGTGGACGGCGTGATCCCCAACCAGCACGGGACCTGGAGCCTGGGGCGCGGCGGCTGGTGCCCGGGATTCGACGTGAAGCCCTTCGTGGCGGATATCACCCAGTCGCTTATATCGGGCAATCCCCAGACGATCACCTACCGCGCGCTGTTCCAGGGAAAGGACTACGACCCACAGCCCGTAAGCGACCCCAACGGCTTCGGGGCCAACATACACCTGAACACGTTCCTGGTGTTCTGGGAGTAACGTCCCCATCCGCGGATAGGTGCGTTCCGTTTCACGTCCCGCGAATGATCGATCTCAATCACGGCGCGAAGCGCATGTAGTGGACCGACTGCACGTCTTCTTCGGCCGTGTCCCACCAGACCAGGTGCATGGCCCCGTCAGCGCTGGTGTCCAGCGAGTAGTAGCCCCTCAGGATCCTGGACGAGACCCCGTCGTCCGGCGTGACCGCGGCCGGCAGGTCCAGGGGAAGTCCGGTATCCGGGTCCACATGGCGCATGAAGACCTCCCGTACCCCTGAAGGGGCGTAAGCGACCCAGAACATGACCGCAACCCCTTCGGACGAGACAAGGATGCCGGGAGCCGTGGCGTCGGGGCCGCTGACGGGAACGGGTCCCAGCAGGAGGGTGCCGTCCAGGCCCAGGTGCGCGTAGTGCGCCACGCCTCCGATTATCAGCGCCAGGTGCAGGGTGCCGTCCGGGGTCTGAAAAAGCATCGGGGTGTCCATGCCCGACGGGGTCGTGGGGATCGGCCCGATGATTGGAGCGCCGCTGTCGGCATCGAGCACCAGAAGCGCCAGGTCGTTGCCCTCCACGTACACGATGACCAGGTCGCCGGCCTGATCCAGGATCATATCGAACCTGCGCATGGGGTGTTCCGTCACGGCATCCGTCAAGGGCACTCCCGTCGTATCCCCGATCAGCGGTATCACGCTCCCGTTATCCGGGTCGCGCCGGAACTTGCGATAGTAGAGGTTCGAAATGCCGATTCCGACGTGATCGGAAGCCCAGACGGTGTGGATACCGCCTCCTCCGTCGACGACGACGTGAGGCAGGTCCGTGTTGGGGCCGTCCATGGTGGTGATCTGCGTGGCAGGGCCCGCGGTTCCGTCCGGCGCCACCGAAGTGTACGCCATCTCCTCGGCCATGGTCCCGGATACGTGCCAGACCGCGTGCAGGATCCCTCCCGAGTCACGCGCCAGGTGCGAATCACTGTGGTACAGAAAGGTATCCTGCCCCTCCTGGAACAAAGGCTCTACCACACCGCCCGCGGCAAGTCGGCCCAGGTGGTAGGACTTGCCCCACAGATAGGTGTGTCGTCCCTCCACCCAGCCGATGTTGACCGCGTCCTGGCCCGGTATCACTACCACGCTGGGGTGATGGGCGGTGCCTCCCCCCTCCACTACCAGGACGTCGATGCCGTCGTCCGCGATGCCGTTGCAGTCCTGGTCCACCCCGTCCCAGGCCTCGACCCCGTCCGGATTGATGGAGATGTCGCCGTCATCGCAATCGCCGCCGTCGGTCGCCGTGTACAGACCCTCGGCCCCGCAGAGGCATCGGAAGTCGTCCGTGACCCCGAACCCGTCGGCATCTCCATCGAAGTAAAGCACCTGGCACCCTTCGGCATCCTCTTCGTCGGTCTGTCCGTCGCAATCGTCGTCCCGACCATTGCAGGATTCGGACTCGCACAGGGGCGTGGTCTCCAGGCATTCGGCATCCGGGGACAAGCAGTCGGTTTGGGCGGAGTCCTCGCCCCCCAGGTCCGAAGGGGCGTCCATCGCCTGTGTCGAGTCCATGGTCTCCACGGCATCGCCGCACTTGCAGGGCGCACCGCTGTCTCCACATGAAGCCAATGAAGCAATACACAGACAGAGCGCGCATTCAAGGGTTGCAGATTGCGGCCACTTCATGGGAATCCTCCTTCAGGCGATGTATAAAAACATGATATATCATTCACCTGAACTCGGAGGAAAAATTTGAGACATCGAACCATCGAACGGTGGAGCTTCTATACGGGCACGTGGCCCCTTGACCCCACCAGGTCCACCCTCGTATTCATCCACGGCGCTGGACTGTCGGGAAGGCTGTGGTGGAACCAGGTTGATGCGCTCGGCAATAGGGCAAACACGGTATCCATCGACCTTCCAGGCCACGGCGATGCCCCCGGGCCTCACCTGGAGTCCATTGAGGACATGGCGCGCGCGATCCGCGACTTCCTGGACGATGTCAGACCACCCTCACCGATACCGGTGGGCCTGAGCATGGGAGGGGCCATAGTCTTGAGATTGCTGCTGGACGAGCCGGACAGGTTCCAGGCCGCCGTTTTGTCCAACACGGGGGCCAAACTGGGGGTCATGCCCGCCATAATGGAGGTCTTGAAGGCCGATTTCGCCAGATATCTGGACCTGTCGCTTCCGTTCCTGGTATCCAAGAAAACGACGCCGGATCAATATCGCCCCGCCATCGAGGACGCGGCGTCCCAGGACCCGGACGTAACCTACTCGGATCTGGCCGCGTGCAACGTATTCGACGTCAGGGACAGTCTTGGCGGGATCCATGCGCCCGTGCTGGTCGTTACAGGTTCCGACGACATGATGACCCCGCCGAAGTACGGCGCATTCCTCGCCAAAGCCATTCCGAACGCCCGACTGACCCGGATTTCCGAGGCGGGGCACCTGTCACCGGTGGAAAGCCCCGACGAATTCAACGGAGCCCTGGCGGAATTTCTGGATGAACAAGGGCTGTAGCGATACAGGAGATCCCGACTGCCTTGACCCAGGGACCCAACCGTCGGAAACTCGGGAACGGACGAATGACAACGTACGACAACGGAGGCGAAATGAGACGAAGCGTCAAGATAGCTTTCGGGACATTGATCCTGCTGGCGGCCGTGGCCGGCTACGGCGTGTACTGGTGGTACGGAGCGGCGGGCGGCAACATCCATCGGATCGACCCAGCGACCGCAAAGCATGCAAACGAGATCAAGGCGCTGGTGATGAAGGGGGACCTCAAATCCAGGGCACTGTCCCGCAAGCGCCTGGACACGCTGCCGCATGACGCCAAGGTGGAAACCCTGCTCGTTATGGCCGATGACAAAGAGGCCGCAGTGCGCTTGTTCGCGGTTGCGCGCATGATCAGGTTCAGGGACGTCCCCCGCGTGAGGGCGGCCCTGGCAAGGCTGACCCAGACCGATTCCGATCCCGACGTGAAAAAAGCCGCTGGGGCGGCCCTTGCAGGCGAGCGTCTATGAATACCGGCGGCTCCATCGCACAGGGGGCTGTTCGCAGGTTCCTGTTTTACTACATCTTTTTTCTGATCGTGGTGCAGCAGGTCGTTTTCGTGCTTGTCGGGCTCCTGGGCCTGGACCTGACTTTCGACCCAGTGCTCAGGGTGTGGGTATTCGTGTGCTTCGTACCAGTTCCCCTGGCCGCGTGGAGGGTCGCGGTCGAACGACGCGTTTTGGCGGAAGCGGCCTGGAAAAACTGGATCCCCTGGGCCCTGACCGGAGTTGTCATGTTCGGCCTGTGGTCAGGGTCGTATTTTGCCGTGGGACTGCTGACCGACCCAGCCAATGCCCGCCTGCTCCCGCCGGAGTGGGAACGGTTCGACCGGTTCGTGCCTTTCGATCCGTCTTTCGTGTTCCTTTATATATGCGTTTATCCGTTTTTTCTTCTTCCTTTCCTGAGGATGTCCAGCAACGGTCCGCTGCTCAGGCTCGTCATCGGCCTGGTGATAATGCTGGCCATCAGCTACGCGTTCTTCCTGACCATGCCGGTCACGTACCCAAGGCCCTCTCTGCCGGATGGTCCCGAATTTCCGGTATGGGTGATGCAGATCGTGCACGGCAGGGACCCGCCCTGGAACTGCCTGCCCTCCACGCACTGCGCCGTGGCCCTGCTGGCCGCGCTGACAATGTACGAATCGTCACGCAAGCTGGGGATCTGGGCCCTGATGACCGCGTTCCTGATTGCCCTGTCCACCATCTTCACCAAGCAGCATTACATCGTTGACGCCATCGCCGGGTTCGCGCTGGCCGGACTCACCTACTGGCTTCTACTGTGGATCTGGCGTAATCCGGAAAAGATCCCCAAACGCGCGCGTCAGCTCATTCGGGAAGACTGAGGCAGGGGAAGCGTTCACAGCGTTTTCCATCATTGATCGGCCCCGATCCTTCTGCTATGGTGCCCGCCGGATATGCTGGCCGTGGGCCGGTCAGGAGGTGACATGGGAGCGGATTACCTTCCCTACGTGGCCATCGTGCTCACCATCGTCCTGTCCATTGGACTGGTGGGGGTCATCCTCGTTGTCAATGCATTGCTGGGTCCAAAGGACCTCTCTGGGGCCAAATCAGAGTCCTTTGAGTGCGGCAATCCGCCCGCCGACACATCCCGCAAGCGTTTCAGCGTCAAGTTCTATGTGGTGGCCATTTTCTTCGTCGTATTCGACATAGAGGCCGTGTTCCTCTTCCCGTGGGCGGTCATGTACCGCGACCTGCTCAAGTCGCCGGTGTACGGCTCCATCGCGCTGGCCGAAGTGCTTGTGTTCACGGGGGTCCTGGCCGTTGGTCTGTGGTACGTGTGGAAGAAGGGCGCCCTGGACTGGGCCTTTGACGGCGCTCGCTCTGGAGGCACGGATGACTGAATTCGCCTCGGATCGCGTGCTCAAGCGGTTCCCCGAGCAGGTGATCGAAACGCACCGGCAGCACGGCGACGATACCGTGGTGGTAAAGCGCGACGGCCTGGTGGAGGTGCTCGAATTCCTGCGGGACGAAATGGACTTCCTGATGCCCATAGATGTGACCTGCGTCGACAGGCTCGCGATGGCCGACCCGCCCGAATACGAAAGCGACCCCCTGCACCCGATGCTGACGACCCAGACGGTCCCCAGCCTGGGAAAACTGGATGGCCCGCGTTTCGAGGTCGTCTATCACCTTCGAAGCCTGTCCCGCGGCGCCCTGGTACGGGTCAAGGTGCCTGTGGACGAGGATGACCCGGTTGTCCCCAGCGGGACGGGGGTGCTGAAGGGATTCAACTGGTTCGAACGCGAGGTCTTTGATATGTTCGGCATCCGTTTCGACGGGCACCCGGACCTGCGGCGGGTCTTGCTTTATCCGGAGTTCGAGGGTCATCCGCTGCGAAAAGACTATCCGCGCAAGGGCTACCAGCCCAGGTTGGACATGCCGGGTCTCAACGGCGACAAGGTGCCCGGCATCAAGGAGTGACGTATGGCCTCGAAGGCGCCGGCGGCGGTCAATGGCAGGGACCGCGACCTCCACACCGAGAATCTGACCATCAACATGGGTCCGTCCCACCCCGCCATGCATGGAACCGTCAGGATCATCCTGACCCTGGACGGCGAGACCGTGGTGGATGCGGACCCCGATATCGGATACCTGCACCGTGGTTTCGAAAAGATGGCGGAAGCGGGCACATGGAGCAAGGTGATCCCCTACACGGACCGGCTCAACTACGTCTCGCCCCTGATCAACAACGTGGGCTACTGCGGCGCGGTCGAGAAACTCCTGGACATCGAGATCACGGAAAGGTGCAAATACATTCGCGTGTTCATCAGCGAGATCGCCAGGATCTGTGACCACCTGACGGCGGTTGCCGCCTCTGCCCTTGAAGTGGGCGCGTTCACTCCGTTCCTGTGGGCGGTCCAGGCCAGGGAGGAGTTCTATTTCCTGATCGAGATGATCGCCGGCGCGCGCGTGACCACGTCCTATACGCGTATCGGCGGACTCCGGTGGGACCTCCCCGAGGGCTGGCAGGAACGCTACGAGGCCTGCGAGAAGCGCCTGTTCCGGATGATGGACGATATCGAAACCCTGCTGACGCGCAACCGCATATTCATCGACCGGAACGCCGACGTGGGCGTAATGAAGGCGAAAGAGGCCGTGGAATGGGGATTCACCGGCCCCAGTCTGCGCGCCGCGGGCGTCGATTACGACGTACGCAAAGCGGCTCCCTACCTGGTATACGACCGCCTGGACTTCGACGTGCCCATCGGCCACAAAGGCGACAATTTCGACCGATACCTGGTCAGGCTAGAAGAGATCCGACAGAGCGTGCGCATCATCCGGCAGGTGATCAGGGACATCCCCGAGGGGCCGGTGAACGTGGACGACTGGCGGATCGTGCTGCCGCCAAAGGACGCGGTCTACAACACAATCGAGGGGATGATCGCCCACTTCGAGCTCATCATGAAGGGCGTGCAGGTTCCGAAGGGCGAGGCCTACTACGCGGTGGAAGGCGGAAACGGGGAACTGGGATTCTACCTGGTCAGCGACGGGTCGGGCAGGCCATACAGGGTCCACGTCAGGCCCCCTTGCTTCGCCCTGATGCAGGGCCTCAAGGACATGATAATCGGAGGGATGGTGGCGGACATCATCCCGACCTTCGACAGCATCAACATGATCGGTGGCGAAATCGACCGTTAGGACACGGCCTAAAGGGGTTCAGATGCCGACACTGAAGATAGACGGACGGGAGATCACGGTTAAGGACGGGACACGCGTCATCGAGGCCGCCGACGCCCTTGGGATCCCCATTCCACGCTTCTGCTATCACCCGGGCCTGCCGGTGGCGGCCAACTGCCGCATGTGCCTGGTGGAAACGAACCGCGCCCCAAAGCCGGTTCCCTCATGTCACGACTTCTGCGGCGACGGCATGGAGGTGCAGACCGCCACCGAAAAGGTGATCGAGGCGCGCAGGGCCGTGCTGGAATACATCCTGCTGAACCACCCCGTGGACTGCCCCACTTGCGACCAGGCCGGCGAGTGCGACCTGCAGGATCAGTATTTCGAATACGATCACAAGCCGTCCAGGCACGCGTTCCGCAAGGCCCACAAGCCCAAGGCCAGGGCCATCGGTCCCCGCGTCGTCTATGACGCCGAGCGGTGCATCAACTGCACGAGATGCGTGCGCTTCTGCGAGGACATAGCGGGCGCGCCTCAACTGAGGCAGATCCAGCGGGGTGAAAAGGCATACATCGACGTATTCCCCGGCACTGAACTGGACAATCCCTACTCGATGTGCGCCGCCGACGTGTGTCCGGTGGGCGCCCTGACCGTTCGGGACTTCCGCTTCAAGTGCCGCGTATGGTTCATGAAAGGCACCCAGTCGGTATGCGGTGAATGCAGCCGGGGTTGCTCGGTGCGCGTGGATACCTACAAGAACGAGGTGCAGCGGATAGTGCCGCGCCACAACCCGAACGTGAACCAATACTGGGCCTGTGACGCGGGACGCACGGCCTTCCACAGTTTCGACGAGGGTCGTCTGGAGGCGGCCAGGGTTCGCGGACGGGATACCGATTTCGACCAAGCCTTGGACCAGTTCGCCCATGACCTGGAAGAGGCCCTGGGCAAGGGGCTGACTCCGGCCGTGATCCTGTCGCCGTTCATGACCTGCGAGGATGCGTTCGCTGCGATCAGCCTGTTCAAGACCAAGGCGCCGGGCGCGGTCTACAGCATCGGCGGGCGCGAGGACGGCGAGGCCGACGAGGTCCTTATAAGGGCCGACCGCAATCCCAACCGCGCCGGTCTAAAGATGATTCTGGACTCATTCGGCATCGAAACGGCGCCCATCAAGACGCTTCACGAGGCGGCCCATCCCGTCGTAATAGCCTTCGGGTACGAATTCGAGGAACGCAACTACGCCAAGATGGCTGTCCAGGCCGCCCAGCTTTCGGCGGTTTTCGCTTCCATGGACGTGATCGGCGATGTCGAGACGTATGCATTCCCCGCGGTTTCACCCTACGAGACCTACGGGACATGGGTCAACGAGTTCGGCGTGATTCAACGGGTCAGGCCCGCCGTGAAGGCCCCTGAAGCCGCCAAGCAGGCGCGTCGGTTCATCGCCGACCTGGCTGAACGCCTTGGGGCGCCGCTGGGCGATGCGAGCCTGGTCGGAATATTCGGTCTGATGACCGAGGAGATCGAGGAATTCAAGGGTCTGGAACTGGATGCCGTCGGTCCATTCGGCATCAAACTGTGGGAGGACGCCGCGGATGTCGAGGCTGAAACCGATGCCGGCGGCGACGAGGCGGAACCGGAAGAGGCCGCCAAGGAATCCGGAGAATCCAACAAAACCGACAGCGCGGAGGAGGCGTGATGGACCTGACCTTCCTGCTCATGACGCTTCTGAAGATCGTGTTGATCTGCTTCGTGTTCGCGATGATCCTGGGGGCCATCCTGACCTGGGGCGAACGCAAGCTTTCCGCCGTGGTCCAGGATCGAATCGGACCGAACCGGGCCAGCATACTCGGCGTGACGGCGCTTGGTCTGATGCACCCAATAGCCGACATGCTGAAGGCCTTCACCAAAGAGGACTTCGTTCCGGCCGGGGCTAACCGCTTTCTGTTCGCGATGGCACCAATGCTGGCCATGGTGCCGCCCCTGGTGGTCTTTGCAGTGGTGCCTTTCGGGCCGGGCCCCGACTTCGTGATCGCGCCGCTGGACACCGGGGTGCTGTTCATCTTTGCCATCGGCGGCATGGGCATCTATGGCGCGACCCTGGGCGGCTGGTCTTCAAACAACAGCTTCGCCCTGCTGGGTAGTCTGCGGGCCGCGGCCCAGATGATCTCGTACGAGGTCAGCATGGGCCTCAACCTGGTCGGGATATTCATGATCTTCGGCACGGTCAGCCTGAGCAACATCGTGCTGGGCCAGGGCCAGCTCTTGTGGGGTTGGCTTCCCATGTGGGGCATCGTGGTCCAGCCCGTGGCGTTCATACTGTTCATGACCGCGTCCATGGCCGAAAACAAGAGGGCGCCTTTTGACCTGCCCGAGGGTGAATCGGAGATCCTGGGATACAACCTGGAATACTCCAGCATGCGTTTCGCGCTGTTCTTTCTGTCCGAATTCGTCGAGATCGTGGTCATCGCGGCCATGGCGGCAACGCTGTTCTTTGGCGGCTGGCAGATCCCGTGGGTCGATCCCCAGGGCACGGCAGGCGGCTGGATCACGGTCGGACAGGTGGCTGCTTTCGTGGGTAAAGTCGTTTTCCTTTGCTGGGTTCAACTGATCATCCGCTGGACACTGCCGCGTTTCAGGTACGATCAGGTCATGGCGCTGGGTTGGAAGTACCTGCTTCCCCTCAGCCTTTTGAACATCGTGGCTACCGCGGTGGTCCTGGCGATGCTGTAGGAGCTGTCTCATGGGCAAGCTGGTCGATAGGCCCGAACCGGACGTAATGATCCAGAGCTACCTGCCGGAAGTCTGGAACGGGATGAAGCGGGTCAGTAAGCACTTCTTCGCCAACCTGCTGATGAAGAAGGGCTACGTCACCATCCAGTACCCGGAACAAAAGATTGATTATGCGCCTCGCTTCAGGGGCAACCACCGTCTGATGCATCGCGAGGACGGCACCGTGAGGTGCGTGGCGTGTTTTCTGTGTTCAACGGCCTGTCCCGCGGACTGTATATCGATCGTCGCTGGAGAAACCGATAATCGGGACGTGGAAAAAGCGCCCGTGAAGTTTGAAATCGACCACCTGCGCTGCATCTTCTGCGGCTTTTGCGAGGAGGCGTGCCCCTGCGACGCCATACGCCTGGACTCCGGCGAGCACCGCGTTCCCGCCTTCACCCGCAAGGACGAGATGTCCGGCAAGGAGGACCTGCTGTCCCGCGGCGGCCCTTCAATCTCCAAGCAGGGCGGCGAATTCAAGTAAACAGCGTCCGGAATGGACGAGTCGTCGGATGCTTTCATTGCGGATAACGGCGACGACTGTGCCGTCATTTGCATTCCTGGGCGCACCTGGTGACCATTTCGCCCAGTTCCCTCTCGTAGTCAAGACTCTCCACAACCTCTTTGGCTTCAACTGAGAGCCTCTTCAATCCCCAGACGCAACGTCTGATTGTCTCGTCTACGCTGTTTCGCTCATAATAGAAAGGCAGGTTCACGTCGAAAAAGGACACGCTGTCGGCGTTTCTCAAGAGATCGCTTCTGGAATCTCCTCCCGTTTCGTGGGACCTGATGAGCGAGACGACATCATCGATCAACTCCGTGGACATCTGGTATTTCTTCATGATTGTGGATATCAATTCTGAGCTTTTCAAGGCGTGGGCCTCTTTGTAGGCGTCGTAATCGTCATAGTCGGTCCTCTTTGTCTTGCTGTGTCCGTAAGCCCTGTCGATGTCGTGTCCCACCGCGGCTATCCGCAGGGCAACGTCGGCATCCGGCTCGAACCTGAGAAGCCATTCGAGCGTGTTCCTGGAGTGTATCGGGTCTTCCGGGACCAAAGACCCCTCAATGATCTCCCGGATTCTTGCAAACAACTGATTCATTTCGCTTCTCTGTGCACGGAAGAGGACCACGATCCTCCTGACGTTTTCCGCGTTCATGAGAAGCGCGATGAAAAGCAGGACAATGAGCGGTTGATTCAGTAATGCTCCAATGAATACGAGGAACAACCTGACATCCCTGCCTACTCTGAAATAATGCGGTATCTGATTCAGCCTCTTTTTCATCAGACCGTCATACTTGTCAGCGGTGTAACTGTTCACAAAGGACCCGATGATTGCCAGGAAGCCGATTCCAAAGACCCAGGGGGCGTTGTACACCAACCAGACGTGCCAGGTCAGGCCGAACAGAAGGAAGGCATCCGCATATCGGTCCAATACCGCGTCGAACCACCCGCCGTACACGGTCACCCGATGCTTCAGTCTGGCGATCTCACCGTCACACCCATCCACAACCGAGGACGCATGCGCCAACACCGCACCCACGACCAGGTTGGGATATCCGCCCAGCATGAAGAAAATCGCTCCAGCGACGGACAGCAGAAAGGAGAAAAAAGTGATCTGGTTCGGCGTGATCCGGGTTTTTGAAAGGTAGCGTGTGATCAACAGCGATACGGGTCTATTCAGATACCTGGATATTGGACCATCCGCAGTCTTTCCCAATTCGTTCATTAATTCTCCTTTCGTATTCCGAGGGCTACACCCGGAGGGCTGTTCAGCCTAATGGCTTGTTACGTGGAACACAAGCGGAACCGGCTTGGCCCCACCTCTGATGGCGGATCATCATTCAAGATCAGCAACTTTGGCACAGGTCGCGGTCCAAAGCCAAGAGGCAGGGCGGCGAATTCAAGTAAACAGCGTCCGAAAAGGACGCCCGCTTGGTGCCCAACGAACCCTCCGACTAAGATCTATGGGCGATGCGCGCTTTTACGGGATTATTGTGCCTTGCGGTCTTGACTCTGCCGGTCCTGATTCCGCCTGCCCCGACCCTGGCCGCCGACGCCGCCGGCGTGGCCGGAGAACCGGACGACGGACTGGTGCTGGGTTGGTACGTGTCGGGCATGGGAGGAATGATCAACCGCGAGTGGGCATTCGGCGCCGATGCCTTTCTGGACTTGTCCGTCAAGGGCTTTCGCATGACGGTCGGCGCCCCTCTCAGGTTCCACGCGCACGGGTTCAGGATGCAGTACTGGGATGAGGTTGCTGATTTCGGCAGGCTCGTCCGCGAGGTCTCCTACACACGTCCCAAGGACCGCTTGTCCATCGCTATTGCTCCGGTGTCCGGTTTCGGTCTGGGAGTCGGAAACCTGGTGTCGCGCTTCAACTCGACCGTGGACGCCGATCACTGGCGCACGGGTTTTACCGGCTCCTGGGACTCGGCATACGGCGGAGTGGCAATGTTCATGGACTCCGTTCTGGCGCCGGAGGTCGCTGGGGGCCGCATCTATGTAAGACCGTTTCAGGCGATCCATCCCGGCGGTTTCGTTGGACGCATGGAGATCGGAGGCACCCTGGTCGCGGATTTCAAGGCGCCGGCCAGATACAGGCGCGTCGGCCGAAAGATCGCTTTGGGAAACGCTGATCTTCCCCTTGTCGAACGCAGACATGTCATGGGCGCGGGCCTTGACGTCCGCTGGCCCGTCTACCAATCCGACTCTGCCGAAGTAGTTCCATATTTCGCCATGTCCATGGTGGGGTCCGGCTCTGGTCTGCACACCGGCCTGGCCCTGGATATCCGCGCAATCAAGGCCGTGCGCTTCGGGCTGGCCGCGGAGTGGAGGTACCTGGGCCCTGGATATGTGGCGCCCTATTTCGATTCCCTGTACATGGTGGATCGCTGGGATTTCTCATCTTCCGACCCCTACAACGCCAAAACCAAGGCCAGGATGCTCGACGACGTCCTGGACACCAGAATGGGGGCCATGGCTGCCGTGTTCGTGAAAGCGAAGGACCTGTTGATGGCCTGGGTCCGCCTGGACTGGGATGCAAAGGGCGAATACAGCCAGCTCGGCATCGGGGCGGACATCAACGTCCTGGACCTGGTGGGCATCCGTCTGAACCTGGCTCAAAGGGGCTTCACTTCTTTCAAGGGGCTCTTTCACCCGAACCGTCTGGTGTTCGCGGGCGCTGTCGACGTCAACGTGCTGAAGAACGTAAGCATATTCGGGGTCTACTCCAGGGACGTGTCAATCAGGACAGCCGGAACGGACCTCGGCCTCTACCGCCCCACCGACGGTTTTCAAATCGGCGTGAGGGTGGGCTTCCAATACCAAAAAGACGCGGGGAAATCCGGCAATAAGAACTGACTCTCCTTCACAATGATTGTTTTGGAACAACACCGGCTGATTGCCGACGATTGTTCATCCTGACGACGACAAAGCCTGAATGGCCCGCGACCCGGACATCAATGTCATTATCACGACACACCAGCCACCCCACCCGACACTCAACCCATTGTTTTCATTCGTTTACATTGTTGGCATGCTTACTGCAAATCAATCGGTCACGGAAAAGGCTCCACCTTGGAAAAGGTGGGTGGCAATCTGGTAGAATTGCCGGAACCTGAAAGGGTGATATCAGGAGGATGTCATGAAACATCGTGGATTGTTGATGAGGCTGTTCGCGCCCATGGGCGGGTTGATCCTGCTGGTCGCGGCGACCGGTAACGAAAGGGCCAACTGTACGCAGACGCCGGCCGTGCCGGAAGTGGAGTGCGCCGCGCCCGCGGACTGCGAGGGTCTGCCCCACGATCTTTGTCTGAACGGTGGTTGGCAGTGCGTTGACGGCAAGTGCGATTACAAGTGCGAGCCCGTGCAACAGGGCTGCTACTCCGACACGGACTGCAAGGAGGGCACCCACTGCTCCGTGTCCGACGGCGACTGCCAGTCACCCCCCGGCTGCCAGATGTGCGACGTCTGTTACGGCGAGTGCGTCCCCGATGAAAACGAGTGCGTGCAGAGCGGCTGCTCGGGCGAGGTCTGCGCCGAACAGGCGGTCTATACGCCGTGCGTCTGGCTGGACTGGTTCGACTGTCTCAAGCTCACGACCTGCGGACATTACGGGGAGAACGGCGCCTGCGGGTTCGAGCAGAACGACGACTTCCTTGCATGCCTGGCCAAAAACACGGTTTGCGCCGACGACACGGACTGTCCGGACGGTTTCATCTGCCAGAACGATTCGTGGTGCGGCGATGACGGGTGGTGCGCGGACGGCGGCAAGTGCGTGCCCGCTCCGGAACCAAGCGAATGCAAGTCGGACGCCGACTGCGCCCCGGACGAATACTGCAAAATGGTGGAGGATTGCCCGCCCTGCGTCGATGCGGACCCGGCCTGCGACGCCCCGTGCCTGATGAAGGGTGAGTGCGCGCCCAAGACCGAGCCCAGCGAGTGCCAGACCGACTCCGACTGCGAGCCGGGCGAGTACTGCAAAACCGAGACGATCTGCCCACCTTGCGTGGACGAGGATCCTCCGTGCAAGGCCCCATGTCAGGTGGTGGGCGAGTGCCTCCCGCAGCCGCAGCCGGAGTGCCAGACGGACAAGGATTGTCTGCAATACGAGTTCTGCGACCACAGCCCATGGGACGAGATGGTGGGCTGTTGCGTCCCTCTGGACGAGGACGGGGCAGGATGCCCGGACGGATATCCGGTCTGTCCCGGCACGTGCAAGATGAAACCTGGCCTCTGCTGGAACGACGCCGACTGCGAAAACGGCCAGCACTGCGAAGGCGCCTCCATCTGTCCCGAAGGCGCTGCCTGCTTCGCGGCGGATCATCCCGGCAAGTGCGTTGCCGACGAGCCGGTAGAGTGCGAGGCGGATGCGGAGTGCGCCCCCGGCCAATACTGCAATGTTCTGTGCGGCAACGACTGGTGCAAGGGCACCTGCGACCCCGTGCCTGATGGACAATGCGTGAAGGACGCTGACTGCTCCAAGGGCCAGAAATGCGTCACGGGACCTTGCCCGGCCTGCTACCCCTGTCCATGCTTCGGCACGTGTGAAGACACCGGGCTTGAACCCGGCCAGTGCTGGACGGACGCTGACTGCGAGGACGAGCAGTATTGCGATGTCGTAAAGTGCGACCCGGCAACGGGCGAAAAATGCATCGGACCCTACGAGTGCAAGCCAAAGCCCGTCGAAGGCTGCCTGTCCGACAAGGACTGCGCCGAATACGAGTACTGCGACTTCATCGTGTACGACGGGACCATGGACTGCTGCCCGCCCAACGCCTTCTGCGACGCCAATATCCCGCCTTGCGAGGGAGGTGTTTGCAGGTTGCAGCCCGGTCTGTGCTGGACCGACGACGACTGCGCCTTCAACGAGCAGTGCGAAGGCGTCCTGTTTGCCAACTGCGGTGACCCGACCGACCCGGACGTGAACTGCATCGGCGGTGACTGGCCCGGCAAGTGCGCGCCCAAGGAGTCCGAATGCATGTCGGCTTCCGACTGTCCCACCGGATTCACCTGTGAAGTCGAGACCATCTGCCCGCCATGCGCGGACGATGACCCACCTTGCCTGGCCCCCTGCTGGTCACAAGGCACCTGCGTCCCTCAAGAGAAGAAGTGCAACGATGATTCCGACTGCGCGGACGGCCAGTACTGCGACTTCAACGGTTCCCTGGGCGACTGCTGCATGCCGGGCGAGTTCTGTCTGGCCATTTACCCGCCGTGCGAGGGCGTGTGCAAGGACAAGGGACTGCCCCCCGGCGAGTGCTGGAACGACGGCGACTGCAAGGCGGGCGAGCACTGCGAGGGTGCAATCATCTGCCCGCCCGGGGCCTATTGCTTCGTGGCCGATACACCCGGCAAATGCGTGCCCGACCAGCCCCAGGAGTGCAAGGAGATCAAGCCCGGCTCCCATGGGGTGTGCGGTCTGGTGCTCGGGGTCATTTTCGACGGCGAGAAGTGCGTGTACGAGTCCGGGTGCGGGTGCTGGCCCGACTGCGGCTTCATCTTCGACAGCATCGAGGCGTGCGAGAATACCTGCCAGCCCGCGCCTCCCCCGCCTGACTGCATGGCCGACGAGGACTGCCCGTCCGGCGAGTACTGCGATCTGACGAACTCTGATCAGACCATCTGCGTCGATTGTGACCCGAACGCCCCGGATTGCGACCCGGGGTGCTTCTCCGTGGGACAGTGCTTGGCCATGCCCGAAGGCACCTGCGTCAAGGACGCGGATTGTCAGCCATGGCAGCAGTGCGCGTTCATCTACCCCTGCCCCCTGTGCCTGAACTGCACCTGCTTCGGCATCTGTCAGGACCTTCCAGACTGACAGCCTGTCCACCCCACTCTACAGCCAATTCCAGGTAGGGGACCACAACCTCGTTGTGGTCGGCGGTCGTGCCGTCGTAGTTGACCGTGACCACCGGCACGCCGGTTTCGCTCTCGATCTTCGCGGCCATGGCCTCCGTGACCAGCGACGGACAGCAAAACGCCGGACTCGTCTGCACGAACAGTCTTATCTCTGGGTAGCGTTCCAGCAGGTGAAAGACCTTCAACAGGTTATCGAAACTCTCGCCCGTGTGGTTCATGGTCATGCCAAAACGAGCAAGTATCTCCTCGCGATTACCTTGGGGATTCACCACGGGCCTGTGTCCCAGCACCCGCTCGAACTCGCGCTTGTATGGGTACTCCAGCATATCGAAGCTGAGCACGAACGGCGCGGACAGCAGCACGTCCTTGTACAGACCCTCCCGGAACCATTTTTTCAGGTAGGGACCGGCGACCATTTTCAGGTACTCGCTGTACGGCGTGGTCAACGCCTCGCCGCCGTGCGCCTCGATGACACGCAGCAGGTCCTGGTTCAATACGTCGTTGTCCCGCGTGTACAGATCGCCGAACACGGCCACCAGGGGCCGCGATTCCTTCACTGTGTCAATCTGAAGAAATGAGTCCACCACCCGGCGCACGGTTTCCCGTTTGGGCAGTATTCCCAGCATGGACTGCTCGAACAGGTCCATTGCCCAGGCCACCGCACGGTCGGTTTCGCCCGCCTGCTTTTCATAAGGGCGAACGCGGCATTGCATGCGCCGCAGCATGCCGGCGAAGGTATAGGCATGAAACGCGTTCAGCGTGGCCCCGGGCGAGATCTCGTGGCTGGAAACCTCACCCGCGTACAGATTCGCCTTTTCAAAGCCGTCGCCGATCGATTCCAGCAGGGCCTTGCCGTACTGCGGAAAAAAGCAGATGTTGCAACCGATGGACGAGGCCGGCATCCACAGGGCCGTACGCCCAGGGTCGATGCCTTCCCGGCGCACGACCTCCACGAACTCGTTGACGATTATGGAAAGCGGAATGCACTGCCCCGTGTTGTAACCCAGGCTCCGCTGTATGGTCCCGGGCGTCTCTTCCAGCAGGCGGGCATCCATGCCGATCTCCCGCAACCCAGCCACGAACAGCCGCGTGGCAAGGGTATCCCAGGGCGGCACGAAAAGAATGCGTCCCTGGGCTTCCCGGGTCCGAACAGGCACCTGAGGCAACCTGCGCCCGCCCGCGACCGGCCCGCCGCCCCTGTGATGATTGCTGAACGACCGCAAGGCCGCTTCAATGCGTGTCTCGTACCCCACGCTGGAATCGTATTCGTCGAGCTGCAACACCAGATAGGGCTTGTCGTGGGCTTCCATGATCCGACGGAAGTGTTCGAGGGTGCAGGCATCAGGAGTGCATTTGAAAGAAGTCAGAAGCACCGGGTACAGACCGGGCGTCGTGGCGACCGCATGGGCGGCCAGGAAATTGCGCCGGGCATGCTGCCATTTGGCGTACCTGAGCAGGGTTTCCAACTCCTCAGGTTCCTTTTCCGGCAACATATCCTGATAGAAGACCTTGACCCCCAGCTTTGCCAGGATGTCGGGAATGCCGGCGTTCATGGCCGGTGAAAGCGCGGTGTACGGCCGACCCAGCAACACGACGGCCAGTTCGTCCGCATCGGTGCGAGCCTGCTCCATTATTCCGGGCAGGCCCGCGACCTTCCCGTCGAACCATGCGCGGGCGCTCTCATATGCCTCAGTCACCTCGGACCTCGTCAAGTCCTTGCCCAGTGCCGGCACAAGGGACCGATGCAGCTCGGCAAACGCGTTGAACCGGCGCGCCCCCACCCGCAGCAAAGGAGAGATGCAGCGACCGGCAATGCCGCCCGCCGGCGGGTTCGAGGTCAGAGCGGGGGCGTACTGGGTGTAGTAGCAGAACTGGCGCCTTTCCCCGGGCGGGTGCTCCGCCTCCAGATAGAAAGGGGTGAACACGAAATCAGTCCGCTCGGCCAGCCAGGCCACGTGCGCGTGCCAGGCGGCCACCGGCGCGCAGAACTCGGCGCCGGCCAACTGCTTGCCCCACCCGACTGGGTCGGAAATCTTGTCGCTGGAAAGCGTGCGCGCGCCCAGTTCACCAAAGAACCTGCGCCACAAAGGCAGGTCCTCCATCATGTGAAGTGCCGCCGGCAGTCCCACGACCACTTCTCTCTTGATCGGTCCAGGCTCGGCCCGGAAATGACGGCGGCGGGAACGCAGCAGGTCGAAGCCGGAGCTGTTGGCCGAGACGTAGCGTTCGTCCTCAGGGTCGCGTCCGCACAGATAGCCGAATCCCACCTTCTCGCCGCCCACCTCCACCAGGCGGATCTTGCAGTTGTTGTTGCATAACTCGCACACTTCGGTCTGCACCGGGATATGCTTGCGGTACAAGTCCAGCCCCCTGAAACAAGAGGCCGGCAGGCGCCCCTGCGCCGCCATGTCCCTGAGTTCCAGAGCCGTTCCCAGGGCCCCGGTCAGGTGACAGTAACGCGACACGTCGATGGGTTTTTCCAGTTTCTGCTCGAAGGCGGCAACCAGGGAACGGTTCCTGGCGGTGGCGCCCTGGAAGCAGATTCGCCGTCCGATATTGCCGTCGCGGGCCACCTTCAGCAGGTAGTTGTCGCGCACCGCGTGCAGCACCGAGCACAGGACCTCGTCCACCCGATAACCCTCGGAAAGGAAGTGATTGAGGTCCCTCTCCATGAAAACAGTGCAACGATCCGAGGCCATCGGCGCCCGCCGCCCCATGGTTCGCGCACCCATCTCATCCAGGGAGCAACCGAGTCGACCGACCTGTTCCTCGATAAAGCTGCCTGTGCCAGCCGCGCACACGTGGTTCATCACCGACTGGGTCACGGCGCCGCCGGACAGGCTGGTGAACTTGGAGTCCTGACCCCCGATCTCGATTATGGTATCGACCTCCGGATCCAGCTCTACCGCGGCCCGGGCATGCGCGGTGATCTCGTCCAGGACCAGGTCGGCGCCAACCAGCGCGCCGATGAACTTGCGCCCGGAACCCGTGGTGCCGGCCCCGACCACCTCAATTCCCAGGTCGGAGGCCCATTCAGAGGCCGCCTCGAACACGGCCTGCACCGCCTGGATAGGCCGGCCGGCGGTGCGCGTGTAGAAACCCGCCAGCACTCGCGGGTCGTCGTCGGTCATGCCCATCCGGGAATCCAGCAAGACCGCCTTTGTCGACGTAGAGCCTATGTCGATGCCCAGATAGACCTTCATCGGCCCGGCCCCGTCAGGTTCCAGGTACACGTCCACCTCGACCGGCTCGGGCACTTCCACCATGCGGGGCATATAGTCGAAACGGCGATGGTCCCCGAAGTCCGGATACCTGCCGATTGTTTCCGTCAAAGGTGGATAGTAGGCCATATCCGCTTCACCGGCCTCGATGCGTTGGTCATCTCCGGTAATCCCCTGGACCTGACCGGCAATCCCCTTGCTGCTCGTTTCCAGCAGACTCAGGGCAGCGCCGTAGGCGCAGTACAGATGCGCGTGTTC
>JAADHL010000259.1 GCA_013151875.1 Deltaproteobacteria bacterium | reverse complement strand
GTTTGCCACGTCGTGCCAGACGACCTGGAAACCGAGGCCCTCGATGGCCGGCGCGACCACCGCGGACAATGGGTTGCGATCCGCGGTCACGCCCTCGGAGGAATCGTACAGGCAGATAACGCGTTCACCGGGCCTGATGACTTCCATCTGACTGGTCCGCGGCAGGGCGGTGCCGCCAGGCTCGGCCGCCATCTTGAATGTCAACATGGAGGAAACAGCGGGCATGGAAAAGGCGGACAGAAAAAGGGCCGACACAAAAAAGGATGTCGTCAGCGCACCGGTCAGCAGCCGGACGCCGCGGTTTCTTGATGGACCCTGACCTTCAAGCATTGATCGCATCCAATGCCAGGTTTCTCAACCCTGCTCCCGCTTTTCACGCGCCAGGGCACGCAACCTCAGAATGACCAGCAGGACCAGCACGGCACTCATGAGGAAGAAAACCAGATAGGCCAGGTTGTACCTGGATGGAGGCGCAACCGGCTGGGGGATCTCCATGACGGGGACCAGCTTTCCGTCCTTTTTCTGGAAGCTGACCTTGGCCGGGTCGAAGCGAGCAGCCAGGTCCGCCTCGGCCGGAGGCATGAGCACCCGGAGTTCCTTGTCCTTGCCGACGGCGGCCAATGTGCCCCGGACCCATTCGACGCTGCCGGGTTGGTAGAGGTACGGGCCCGCGTAGCCGATCTCTTTGTCGGATCGGCCCACCGCGCTCAGTACCTTGCGGTCGGCGTTGAAGGGGTTGTCCTTCAAAGACAGGAAGCCGGACGTGTTCAGGATGTCCGCCCCACCCTGGGCCTTGGCGCGGTCCTTGAGTTCGGCCGGCAGGGCCTTTGACCACGTGCCGTCGCTGATGACCGATCCAAGGGGCCCCACAAGAATGAGATTCAAGGACTTCCGGGCCTCCTCCGAGATAGTTGACGCGGTCGTCAGCAGCACGTCCACGTGTTCCGGGCTGCGAAGACTCTGGCCGAGGAAGGACAGGGCATTGAAGGCAGTGGAAAGACTGCCGTCCGTCAAGGGCTCGGCCAGCACGACGCCCAGGTGGTCGAAGCGGTTCCAGGCCAGGAACATATATGGATAGTTGGACAGGGTCTCGGGCTGCGTGGTGTCGACAGGCAGGTACATCAGCGTGTCGCTGTGCAGGGCGAACCACGCCATTTCCGGATGATAGAAATAGCATTCCGGGTCGCCGATATCCATGAAGACTTCCAGTTCCACTGTCAGATAGCGCGAACCCAGGTACTGCAGCGGGATCTTCACGTCCCAGGTGTTGCGGGGCGCCGTGTCCCTGGTCAGACGGATGCTCTTGACAGGCTCGCCGTTGACCTTGACCAGCAGGGAGGAAGACTGGGGAAGCAGCAGTTCGGAATGACTCATGGACAGGCGCAGGAACGCGCCGTCCTTTACCTTGCCGACGAAGGGGTTTGGCAGGGTGAAGTTTAGGGAATGATAGAACTTTCCGCGCAGGATTATGTCGGACAGCTTGAGGTCCTTGAGCCTGACCACGAAGGCCGCGTCCGACCTGGTTTCGGGGACGACGTTATAGACCGGGGGGTTGTCGAAATCCGCGACGGGGCCTGTGAGATTGCCCACGGACCCGAATGTCTTGAGGTGGTCCGCGACCAGTTTCATGGCCGCGTCGTCACGACCAGTCACGACCAGCAGGCGGCGGTGCGGGTTGTACGGAGACTGGAATTCCTGCAGGCGCCCGATGGACTCGGCCTCCAATGAAGCCATGTTCACGTTCAGGCCCCATGAACCGCCGACGAATCGCTTTAGGAAAGGCGCTTCGCCCAGGACCACGATCTGCCTGTCCCTCAGGTCGCCCGGGTCCACCCGTCCGCCGGCCACGACCCTGAACTCGCCCTTGCCGGTGCCGATGGCCTGGCCGAAGAGGGTGGATAGTGCCCCAAGCGCGTCCAGTTCCGCCGGCGTGGGGGCCGCTGGAATCAGGATGTAGGCGTGGATCTTTTCTTTGGCCTCGGTGTACAGCAGGTCCGGGTTGGAGTAGTCGCCGGGGAATTCCGCCAGGTCGGGTTCGATCACCTTCTCACGGTAGTTGACCAGGAGGCGGGACTCCTTGTCGATCAGGGTCCACAGGGCCGGGTTGTGCACGTCTTCGCACAGGTCGTCCAGGTCGGTGCGCATCTTGACCGTCAGCGTGAGGACGTTCATGCCCCCTCGCAGCAACCTGGCGGGAATCTTGACCTGGGCCACCCCGTCCTTGAGATTGCCCTTGTCGAGGTAGAAGCTGTCCACCGGACTGCCGTTGATGGATACGGTCAGAGTAGACAGCAGGCGAACCAGCAAGGGCGAGTGGGAGAACCTCAATTCAAGGTTGCTGGCCTCGGGGAACTCCCAGTCGGGCGAAAGCTCGAACCAGTAATCCTTTTCGACCCGGACGCCCTTTACTGCGGCGTCCAGACCCTCGGTGAAGTCCACTGAAACGGTCCTGCCCAGGGCCGTGCCTTCCCATGCGGGTGACACCGCGATGACGGCGAAAAGCGTGATCCCGACGAAAACTGATTTCATGGCAACCCTCTTCAGACAATGTTCTTATAGGGTAGTTGTTCCCATCCGGACGGATTCTAGACCATCTTGGTCGACAAGCAAAGCGCTCAATCGGGGTTTTTGATTGCTTTACGCTGTCCGGTGGGTGAATGGTTCAGTCCATTTACCAACGATATGAAGAGCGGTACGGCGGTATTGCCGCCGGTGGCGCCCCGCATGGGGAGGCGATCATCATACCCCACCAGGATCGCCGCGACCATCCGGCCGTCCGATCCCACGAACCATGCCTCTCGTGATCGGTTGGTGGTCCCGGTTTTTCCCCAGGCTGGGACCGGTAGTTTGGCGGCTCTCCTCGCGGTGCCCTCCGTCACAACCCGGCGAAGCATTCTTCGGATGCTGGCCGCGATCCCTTTTGGGAGCCTCCGTGAGGGCCTGGTGTCGTGCTGGATCAGGGTCCTGCCCTCGTGGTCGAGGACGCGCTCAATCAGAAACGGCGTGTCGTGTATGCCGCCCATGGCGAACAGGCAGAAGGCGTTTGCCAGTTCCAGTGGGCTGGCCTCGGCGCTGCCCAGGGCCAGGGACAGGTCGCGAGGGACAGGGGCCTTGAACCCAAGAGATTCCAGCAGGTCGGCCACAGGCCCGGGGCCGATCCGCCTCATGACCTTGACCGCTATGACGTTGATGGACCTGATCAGGGCCTCGGCGATGCCGTATTCCCTGCCGTCGTAACCGCCACCGAAGTTCCGGGGGGACCACCGGCGTCCCCCGGCGCCGCGCAACCTTATCCTGGAGTTTGTGAATTCGGTTTTGGCCGACATGCCCCTGGCAAGGGCCGTGGCGTACAGGAAAGGTTTGACCGTGGAACCTATCGGTCTGCGGGACTGGACGGCGCGGTTGAACGGCCGTGTTTCGAAGTCTTCGCCTCCGACCAGGGCCAGCACCGCGCGGTTTACAGGGTCCAGAACCACCATGGCCGCTTGCGGTCCGGGTTCGGCGTTGACCACGTCGAACTCAACGCCGTCCAGTTTCATCCGCCGTCCGGAGTCGGATACGGCCAGTTCCGCCGGGGGGCCTTTCCGGCGCGCGCAGATTTCCCGCCAGTTCCAGTCGAACGGCCCCATGCGCGCAAGCGAACGAGGGTCCAGGATTGCAGGGCGACCCCCCACGTCTACCTTTACGGCCTCACGCGTTGGGTCACACCCGGTTATCCGCGCACGCACGGCCCTGGGGGGGGGCGGCAACTTATCCAGTATCTCATCGGTGCCGTCCTGAATCCCTCCCCGGCCACGACCCGCTGCCTCCTCGTCGCTTTTCCTTCTGCGCCCCAGGAGCCAGAGCCTGCGCAGCCCATCTGCAACCGCGTCGTGGGCCGCTGCCGCGACCTCCGGATCCAGGGTCGTCTCGACCGTAAGGCCGTCGTGCAGCAGGCGACCCCTTCCGAACATCCTGAGGGCCTCGCGCCTTACCGCGTCCACGAAGTACGGGGCCGCGCCGATGCCGGGCTCTTCGCGGGCCCATATCCGGAGTCTGGTGTCCGCGGCCGCGTTCGCCTCTTCCTCGGACACCATGCCCTCCTCGACCATGCGTTGGAGGACATAACGCTGTCGCCGCACAGCGCCTTCCGGATTGCGCACCGGGTTGTTTCCCTCGGGCGCGGACATCATGCCGGCCAGCATTGCGGCCTGGGCCAGGTTCAGGCCGGCCGCCGGCCTGGCAAAGTAGAACCTTGCCGCCTCCTCGAATCCGTAACGTCCGCTGCCCAGATAGACCTCGCTGACGTACATGGCCAGGATCTCGTCCTTGGTCAGTTTTTGTTCCAGCAGACGCGCCAGCAGCATCTCGCGGAATTTCCTCCGGTAGGTGCGCTCTGGTGTAAGCAGAACCTGCTTGACCACCTGCTGGGTGATGGTGGACCCGCCCTGGCTGACACGTCCGCGCCAGACATTCGCTACCATGGCCCTGAAGATGCCCCAATAGGAAATGCCCTCATGCCGCCTGAAATCCGCATCCTCGGCGGCCAGGACGGCCGCTTCAACCAGGGGCGGAATGGACCGCGGCAGGGTCAGTGTCCGGCGCTCGGTAAAGAATTCGGCTATGACGGATCCATCGTTCGCCAGGACGCGGCTCACCTTGGGCGCGCTTCGGGCGTACTCGGCGAACGACGGCACATCGGGCAGTGAAGCCTCAGTCACCTGGACCAGGGTCGCGGCGGCAGCCAGCGTCAGTGAGAACGCACCGACGACGCCGACCACCAACCAAGTCCTTTTTTTTGATGCCCGGCGGGCGGCCTTTCCGCGTTTGCCGGAAGTGCTTTTCCGACGCACGGATCCCTTGCGGGACGCACGTGCCGACGTCTTTGTGGATGACGCTGCCCGCCTTTTCTTTGGCTTTCTTTCCTTCACGAAACGATCCTACCGCCGCGGCGACCCAAGCGCCTACTTGACGGATCGTATTGGGTCGTCGAGGCGGATCGTCCGATCTGAAAGCGATCATCAGGGCGCGCATGGCGGGACAGGAACCAAAAGGTCTACAAGGATCTGGCAAGGCGGAAGCCCATGATGAACTGACGTGAGTCGGGCGATTCGTTGCTGCGATTGGCCGAACGACACGCCTCCGCGACAATGCCCCAAGCGCCGCCGCGTCTGACCCTGTCCGGGCCGCCGGAACCGAGAGGGTCCACGTCGGGACCGGACAGCGTGCCTCCCGGATAGCTGCTTTGGTATTCGTCCCAGGTCCACTCATACACGTTCCCGCTCATGTCGAACAAACCCCACTGGTTCTGCTCTTTGCCTCCCACGATGTGGGTTTCTCCAAAGGCGTTCCCGCAGTACCAGCCGATCTGGTCCAGGTCGGGATCCGTCGGATCGCATCCTGTGTGTCCGATCGTACCGTCGTTGCCTGGAGTCGGGTAGAAGGCCGTGTTGCTGCCGGCCCGCGCGGCGTATTCCCACTCCGCCTCCGTCGGCAGGCGGAATCCGGTGCAACCGTACGGCGTGGCCACTCCGTTCAATGTCACGGTCGCCGAATCGATTCCACCGCGTTCCTTGTTCATGCAAGCCAGGTAATCGTTGCCCTGGCCCGTGCCGTCCACGCACTTCACGTCTGCGAATACGAAGCACGGTGTAAGCCCCTTTTCCCCGGACACCCAATTCGCGTACGCGATCGCGTCGTACCAGGAAACCATTTCCACGGGGCAATCCGCACCGCAATCGTAGCCGTCTCCATCAGGCCCGAAATAGCTCGGGTTCCAGCCATTCATCTCAGTGAATTCCCCCTGTGTCGTCTCGTGGGCCTGGATCTCGAATGCGTGCGTCAGCTTCACGTAGTGCAAAGTCTCGTCATTGCCGCGTTTCAATTCGGAGGCGCACGAGCCAGGATACCCGTCCGGTCCGGGACACTTGTCCGGGCTGCCCATCCAGAAGCTCCCCGGGGATACGGCCGCGAAACCGGTCGTCACCTGTGAATACTGGCATTTCCCGGTTGCGCACGTCTTTCCCCCACCGCACGACCCACAACTCCCACCGCATCCGTCATCGCCGCATTCCTTGCCGGCGCACGCCGTGAACACGCATGAGCCCGACTTACACTCCTCACCGCAACCGGTGCAGGCGGGGCACGTCACTGTATCCCCGCAACCGCTGTCGTATGGGCCCCCGCATTCCTTGCTCAGATCGACACACGTACTCGCTGCGCAGTCGCATTGTCCCAAGGCGTTGCAGAAAGAGTTCGCGTAAGCCGCGCATTCCCCGCAACTTCCCCCGCATCCGTCGTCGCCGCACTGCTTCCCGGTGCAGTCGGCCACACAGTTCAGGCACTTCCCTTCCCCGCAGCCGTTCGGACAATCAGTCGTCTTCTCGCCCTGTCCCCCGCACGAATCGAACCAGCACACCGCATCCCCGCAGCATGCCTTGTGGTCCTTCACCACGCACGAACATGTCCCAGCGATGCACTGCTTCCCAGCCGTGCATTCCCCGCAACTTCCCCCGCATCCGTCGCCGCCGCATTGTTTGCCTGTGCAATCAGCGATGCATGTCTCCGAGCCGACATCGATGACGAGTCCTGGATCCACTTGTTCCGAATCGACATCCAGACCAATGAAGGCATCCACAGTGTCGGCCTGGTCCGGAAGGTTCCCTGGGTCATGAACCGACCCGTCGTCTGAGGTCCCAACGTCCTGTGCATCAATCGCAGTGTCGGTCGCCGTTGCCTGCTTCCCGGTCCACGCCTTTCGCAGGTCATCGGCAGAGCCGCAGGACACCAGCAGGAACAGGCCCAGTATGGCTGTAAATCGCTTTACGCACACTTCAGAACGCATAACCCCGCCTTGAACTCCACCGGCCACCGGCCGATTTTTCCACCCTGCAAGGACACCTCGAGCGTACCCCGCATCTCTTCAACCGTGATCCGGACCTCCAGCCAATGATATTAGCATTTTCCCGACCGACGGGACCGACCGCAAACGTCGTCCGTCGTTCGACGATGTACGATCCAACCTGACCGACGACCTGTGATACGATTCTGCCGTGAATGCAGGGACCTCTCATGGACGATGACTTCAAGGGCAAGGCGCTGGGCGCGATCCTCCTGAAAAGCCAGATGATCACGCCCGAGCAGATCGAGGAGGCGCTGGCCGAGCAAAAGAGGTCCGGCGTGCGCCTGGGGGAAGCCCTGGTATCCCTGGGAATCGTGTCGCAGGAGGACGTTCACTGGGGCCTGTCGCAACAAAAGAGCTATTCGTTCGTCCGCATCAACAACGACCTGATCGACGACGCGGCGATCCAGGCGGTGCCGGCCGAGGTGGCCCGCAGGCACGTGCTGCTTCCCTACCTGCTCATCGGGGATGAACTGACGGTCGTGATAGACGACCCCACCAACCAGGCCGCGGTTACCGAACTTACCGAGATCACAGGTAAGAAAATCATCATCAGCATCGGGCTCACCGACGAGATCAAGGCGGCCCTTGACCTGTGCTACGGCAAGGACGACGGACGTTCGATTACGTTGGAGCCTGTCGGGGACTTCTTTTCGGTCGAGGAGTTGGAGGGCCTTGTCGGGGACCATACCGGCGAATCGTTCATCCGTGGCCTCCTGTCCAAGGCGTGTGCAGCCGGGGTAGAGCAGGTTCTGTTCAACCCTGGTCGGGCCGTGGAACTGCGCATCAGGACGGCATCGAGGCTGAAGACAGCGGCCCGCATGGGCCAGGCCTGGATGCACGTGCTCAGCCGTCGTCTGAGGAAGATGACAAGGGGCGTGGCGACCGGCCAAGGGACGGATGGAGGCGTAATTGATTCGGCTGACGGCGGCGGCTCGTCATGGCGCGTTTCATGGGTGGACGTCGTGGGTGGCGAGGCCGTGATCATGGAACGCCTGTCCGCCCCGGACATCCCTGTTTTGAGCCAGGCGCCGGAGGCATGGGACGCGGTCAGGGAGGCCGGGCGGGGCCTGGTGGTGGTCAGCGGCGTGGACGGACCCGCCGGTCGCCGGTTGTTGGGCCTCGTCGAGGAACTGCTGATGGATGATGGTCGGATGGCGGTCCATCTGGCGGATTCGTACGCCGAGGGAAAAAAGGACGTCCTGCGGATGCGGTTCGAGTCCAGCACGTCCAGGTCGCGCATCGAGGCCATCGAAGCCGCGACGGCCCTCAACCCGGACGTAATCATGGTGGAAGGCCTGCCCGACGGCGAATTGATCGACAGGATGCTGCGGCTGGCGGCCGGCCGGCGGGTTGTGATCGCGATCGTGCCGCTTTCATCGCCCCGAGTGGCCGTCGAGTACCTGGTGGAAACGGCGTCCAGCCGGACATTGCTGGGCGAGGCGCTTGTGGCCCTGGTCCACATGGACGTCGTGGCCGGGAACCGGGCGGAAAAGGAAGGTGAGGCCGGGGTTCGGGACCTGGCTGTCCTGACGCCGATGGGTCGGGAGGTGAAGGGTCTGATAAAATCGGGCGCCTTGCCGACCGAGGTGGGCGACGCCGTGAAGGCCGCCTGCGCCTTTGCCTTTCAGGAAGCCCTGCAAGGACCCTTGAAAAGGGGCGAGATCGATCAGGAAGAGTTTTTTCGACTGACCGGGAGCAAGGACGTTGGCGAAGCTTGACGGCCTCTTCATGCACATGATGAAGAAGGATGCATCCGACCTGCACATCGCGTCTGGGTCGGCGCCCTTCATCAGGATCAACGGCGACCTGTTCCAGATAGACATGAAACCGCTGACCCACGAGCAGAACTTTCAGATGTTCAACGAACTCATGGATGATCGAAATCGCGAGGAACTGGAGCGCAAGCACCAGGTGGATTTCGTCTACGCCATGGGGGACAAGGCCCGTTTTCGCGCCAATGTGTTCCTGCAGCGCAGGGGCGTCAGCGCGGTGTTCAGGATCATCCCGTCCAAGATCCTTTCGGCGGAGGACCTGAACCTGCCCGCTCCCATCATCAAGCTGTGCGGCCTGAAGAAGGGCCTGGTGTTGGTGACCGGGCCGACCGGGTCGGGAAAGAGCACCACTCTGGCCGCCATGGTGGACCATATCAACAGGACCCGCCAGGACCACATCCTGACAATCGAGGACCCGATAGAGTTCGTGCACCGCAACAAGAAATGCCTGGTCACCCAGCGCCAGATCGGCGACAACGTGGACACATTCGCGGACTCGTTGAGGGCCGCCCTGCGCGAGGACCCCGATATCATCCTGGTGGGCGAGATGCGCGACCTCGAAACCATATCGCAGGCCATCACCGCGGCCGAGACGGGGCACCTGGTGTTCGGAACCCTGCACACCACCAGCGCCCCAAAGACCGTGGACCGCGTGATCGACGCGTTTCCCACGACCCAGCAGGAGCAGATCCGCACCATGCTGGCCGAGAGCCTCAAGGGCGTCATCGCCCAGGCCCTGCTCAAGAGGGCCGACCGAAAGGGTCGTATTGCCGCGTACGAGATCCTATTGGGCACGCCCGCGTTGGGCGCCCTGATCCGCGAGAACAAGACCTTCCAGCTCCCCTCCCTGATCCAGACCCAGCGCGCCATCGGGATGTGTCTGATGGATCAGGCCCTGGTGGACCTGGTGAAACAGAGCCTCGTGGAACCCGACGAGGCCATCGTGTATGCTCAGGACCAGAAGATGTTCCAGGCGGCGGTGGACCGGCTGAAAGCAGGCAAGACCGGGGAGCAGGCTGACCAGACGGTCGCCCCTCCTCCCGACGGTTTCGGCTTTTGATAAGATTGCGATTCCCTTTGAACGAGGTTTCACGACATGGCGGCGCAGATCCTGGACGGCAAGGCCCTTTCACAGCAGGTGCGGGAAGAGGTCAAGGTGGAGGTGGACAAACTGAGGGGGCTGGGGGTTAGGCCCGGACTCCATGTCGTCCTGGTGGGGGACGACCCGGCCTCGGCCATCTACGTCCGCAACAAGGGAAGGGCCTGCGAGAAGGTCGGGATAAACGGCGTGACGCATCGCCTTCCGAAAGAAACGACCGAGGAGGAACTGCTTGACCTGCTGGGAAAACTGAACGCCGACGACGAGGTGGACGGCGTCCTGGTCCAGTTGCCCCTTCCCGGACATATCAGCGAGTCGAGGGTGAACGACGCCATGGACCCGGCCCGTGACGTGGATGGTTTCCTGCCCGTGAATCTGGGAAGGCTTCTGGCCGGCCGCGAGGGGCTTGTCCCATGCACCCCCGCCGGGATCATCCGCCTGATAGACCAGAGTGGAACCGCAATCGAGGGCAAACGCGCCGTCATCATCGGCCGCAGCATCATCGTGGGCAAGCCGGTGTCCCTGCTGTTGATGCAGCGCCACGCCACCATAACCGTCTGCCACAGCCGCACCAGGGAGCTTGCGAGGTTGGCGTCTGAGGCGGACATCCTGGTTGCGGCCATAGGCAGGGCAAAGATGGTCAAGGGGGACTGGATAAAGGAAGGCGCCGTGGTCATCGACGTGGGAATGAACAGGGATGAAAACGGCAAACTGTGCGGGGACGTGGATTTCGACGAGGCAGCCGGGCGCGCGGCCTGGATCACACCGGTTCCCGGCGGAGTCGGCCCGATGACCATTGCATACCTGCTGAGGAACACCGTCATCGCCTGTTGCGCCAGACGAGGCCTCCCAAGCCCATTTTGAAGCCCGTTTTTCGATCGACAGTGAACCGATCCACGCATTTTCCCTTGACCCCTTGTGCCGCCCTGTTATATGTGGTTCCCGACTGCATTGGAACGGGGCCATGTCCGACCCTTCGAAGGCAAAGCCCACGGCGCTGTACGAGGACCACCTGCGCGCCGGCGGGCGCATGGTCCCGTTTGCCGGATACAGCCTGCCCGTTCAATACGAAGGAATCGCCGCCGAGCACCTCAGGGTCAGAAAGGCCGTGGGCCTGTTCGACGTCAGTCACATGGGCGAGGTGGCCTTCACCGGTCCCCGCGCCCAGGAAGCGGTGCAGCGCCTGGTGACCAACGACATCGCGAAGGCGGCCCCCGGCAGGGCCGTGTACACGCCGGTCTGCCTGCCTCACGGCGGCATCGTGGACGACATGATCGTGTACAAGAGGTCTGAAGAGGACCTCATGATCTGCGTCAACGCGGCCAATCGCGCCAAGGACTTCCAGTGGTTCGTGGACCAGGTCGGCGCAATGTGCGAGATTCGGGACCTGTCGGACGAATACTCACAGATCGCCGTGCAGGGGCCGGCCGCGCCGGAACTGCTGGTGCGGGTCCTGGGCGGGCGGGCATCAGGCATGAAGCCCTTTACGTTTCGCGACCTCGATTATCGGCAGGTCGGGATCACCCTGGCAACCACCGGATATACCGGCGAAAAAGGGGGCGAGATCTACGTCCCGAACGCGGTCGCGTCCGCTCTGTGGAACGAACTGCTGGAAAAGGGGGCCGACCTGGACGTGGGCCCCATAGGGCTCGGCGCACGCGACACGCTGCGGCTTGAGATGAACTACTGCCTTTACGGCAACGATATCGACGAAACGACCAACCCGCTGGAGGCCGGCATCGGCTGGACCGTGAAGTTGGACAAGGGCGATTTCATAGGACGTGATGCCCTCGTCCGGGTGAAAGAGGAAGGGCTCCGGCGCTCTCTGGTGGCCTTCAAGGTGGAGGGCAAGGGGATCCCGAGACACGGCTATGGATTGTTCAAAGGTGATGAGCATGTAGGCGAGGTGACCAGCGGGACCCTGTCCCCCAGTCTGAAGGTTCCCATTGGTCTGGCTTACGTGAACGTGCCCCACAATGAAGTTGGCACGGTTATAGATCTGGATTTGAAAGGCTTGCGCAGGGTGTCGGCCCGGATTGTGGCCCCGCCTCTGTACAGTCCGGTCGATTAGAGGAGGAACCATGTCGGTCCCCAAGGACTACCGGTACACGGAAACGCACGAGTGGGCCAAGTTCGAGGAAGACAACATCGTGTCGGTGGGCATCACCGAGTACGCCCAGGACAAACTGGGCGATATCGTCAGTGTTGACCTTCCCCGTTCGGGCGACGAAGTGGAAAAAGGCGAACCAATCGGCATGGTCGATTCCCAGAAGGCCTCGTCGGAGGTGATAGCCCCCGTCAGCGGCGTCGTCATGGAAGTCAACGAACTGGTTGACGACGACCCGGCGGTGATCAACTCCGACCCCTACGATGAGGGCTGGTTCATACGCATCGAGATCGAGGGGGTCGAACAGATGGATGACCTGTTGACCGCCCAGGATTATGAGGAGATGCTGGGCCAGATGGACGAGGAAGAGTAGGGCCGCCTCTGGTCATCGACATGAAGTTCACGCCCCATACCCCGGTCGAAACGGCCGAGATGCTGGCCGTCATCGGCGTCGAATCCATCGACGAACTGTTCGGAACCATACCCAGGGAACACTGGGTTGTCGGCGATCTCGATCTGCCGGCCCCCAAAAGCGAACCGGAAGTCCTGCGATACATGAAGGCGCTGGCCGAATTGAACGCGACCACCGACGGGGTCTTGTCCTTCCTGGGGGCGGGCGCCTACGACCACTACATCCCCGCGGCCATACCGCACCTTTTGGACCGGGGCGAGTTCCTGACCGCGTACACCCCCTATCAGCCGGAGGTGTCACAGGGGACGTTGCAGGCCCAGTTCGAGTTCCAGACCATGGTTGCGCGCCTCCTGGGCATGGACGTGGCCAATGCCTCCATGTACGAGGGAGCCACCGCTCTGGCCGAGGCCTGCCTGATGGCCTGCCGGTACACGCGAAGGACGGGAATTCTGGTGTCGTCCGCGGTCCATCCCGAATACCGCCGGGTGCTTGAAACATACGCGGGGCCCGAAAATGTAACGGAGGTCCAGATCGATGAAACCGGGGCCACCGACCTGGCGGCTCTGGATGGGGCGTGTTCGGGTGATGTCGGCTGCGTGGTGGTCCAGAGCCCGAACTTCTTCGGCGTGGTCGAGGACACTGGCGCGGCGGTGAATGCGGCCCATGCGAACGGGGCCCTGGCCGTGGCGACCTTCACGGAGCCCCTGGCTTTCG
>JAADHL010000113.1 GCA_013151875.1 Deltaproteobacteria bacterium | reverse complement strand
GATCCTGGTGTTTACGACCTCCGGGAACTCCACCAGAAGATAATGGGTCCCCCGATGAACCACGAACAGTTCCGATCCGGGGATGGCCCGATGCGTCTCGATGGACACGGGCATTGGGGTGAGCTTGTCCGAATCACCGGCCATCACCAGGGTGGGAATCCTGATTGACGAAAGGTACGGGGCAGCGCTGTGTCTGTCGTACTGCAGGATGAGATCGAAGTATGTATGCCAGTCGGTGTAGCTCAGTTCACGCGCCATCCGCGCAAAGTGCGGCCGGTTGCCGGTCACCATCCCGGCGACGCCCAGGATATTGATCAACCTGCCCGACCTCAGGGCCATCGAGGCTGCCGGTCCGATAACCGGGCTCAAGGCCCGGGCGGACACAAGCGCGGTCGTCAGTATTCCGCGTGAAAAGGGCACGTTGAGCGCGGTTGACAGAACGTGCTGGAATGCGCCCGCTATAAGCATGAGGCTTTGGGCCGCCTGTGGGAACTGATGGCAATACTCCAGGCAGATCTGGACGCCCATGCTCCAACCGCCCAGATGGAAGCGGTCCAGGCCCTCGGCCTCGCAAACGCTGACCATGTCACGCACGTGGTCTTCGATCTTCATGCGGCCGGTGGCGGAAGGGATGGCCGAACGATAAGTGCCGCGCGGGTCCCATGTGACGATGGTGTAGCGATCCTGCAGCTTCTCGATCAGATACTTCCAGGTGATGAAGGGCGTTCCCAGGCCGGGCGCCATTACCAGCTTGTCGGTGCCGCTGCCGCCCACGTAATATGCGATCTCGGTGCCGTCCCAACCCTTGACTCTACCTTCCCTGATCGGTGCGTCTATTCCGTATCCGTTTTTCGTCATGGATTCAGCTCTTGATGGATTCCAGCGAATCAGCGGCTATCTCCGCTATGTCGGCATTGGGGTCGTCGAGCAGGGCCTTGAGGCCTTCGACTGCGGCCGGATGCCCGATCTGTCCCAGCAGATCGGCGGTGTCGCCGCGCAGCGCGCCGTCATCTGAATGCAGAACCTCCAACAGACCGGAAACCATGCCGTCCAGGGAGTGAGATTCCCTTTCCAGGGCCTCGGACGCTGCCAGCAACAGGCCGATCCTGATGGCGGTGGTGCTGTTCCTCCACAGTTCCATGAAAGGCGCCATGCCTGCTCCGTCCACGAGTCGTTCCACGGCCCGATCCATTCGCCCTGATTCGACAAGTGATTTGAAAGTCTCTTCGCGTAACCGGTGCCGCCGCGCGAATTCAACGCGTCCAGGATATCTTCCGCCGACACCGGGCCCATCCAGGTCAGATCCCCGTCCAGGATGGTAGTGGGCACTGACCGAACCGAATACGAAGCAGCAATTTCGGGTTCCTTGCGGGCGTCCACCACGCGCAAATGGATTTTCGGATTATCGAGCGCCAATGCCCTGGCCATTGCAACGACGCGACCGCAGTGAGGGCACTGTGGCGACATGAATACAATGAGTTCGGCCGGATCCTGCCTGACATTCCGATCCATCATGGGAACCAATGGTAACCCACTGCGGGGTTTACGGTCCATGAGTAATCCGTTAATGTCGGGCCGGACTGAAGTGCGAGGTTGGCAATGGACAAAATTGTACTGGATGAAAACGAAAAGAAAAGACTTCTGGAACGCTTCCTGCGCTACGTGAAAGTGGATACGAGGTCCGATGAGGAATCGAGATCAAGTCCTTCGACAGGAAAGCAGAAGGACCTTGCGCGGATCCTGGTCGCCGAACTGAAGGAGTTGGGGTGCGAGGATGCCGTGATGAACGAATGGGGTTATGTGTTCGCGACCGTACCATCCAACATTCCGGAAGACGACCCGGCGGCCGGGAGGGTGCCAACCATTGGTCTGCTGGCCCATATGGATACTTACTTCGGCGTCACCGGCAAGGACGTCAAGCCCCAGGTCATCGAGTCCTATAAAGGCGGCGACATTGAACTGCCCGGGGTTGAGGGAGATGCCCTGACCGTGGACGACAATCCAAACCTGGACAAGGTCAAGGGCAACACGGTGATTACGACGGACGGCACGACCCTGCTGGGGGCGGACGACAAGGCCGGTATCGCGGAGATAATGACCGCGGTCGACTGGATGCGGCTGCATCCGGACTTCAGGCACGGTCCGGTCAGGATCGGGTTCACCACCGACGAGGAAGTGGGCCGCGGCACCGAACATTTCGACGTGGATGTGTTCGGCGCCAAGTACGCATACACTCTGGACGGCGGCGATCAGGGCGAGATCGAGGACGAAACCTTCTGCGCGGACATGGCCGTGGTGGAGGTCGGTGGCCGTGATGTGCACCCTGGCTATGCCAAAAACAAGATGACGAACGCCATCAGGGTCGCCTCGGCGATAGTGGATCGGCTGCCCAAGGACTTTCTGCCCGAGACCACGGAAGAGAGGGAGCCCTACCTGCATCCGTTTACCATTGAAGGCGACGTGTCCAAAGTGACGATAAAGACCCTGGTCAGGGCCTTCACCGAGGACGAAATGAGAGAGCAGGAAGATAACCTGCGCAAGGTGGTGAAAAAGGTCGAGGCCGACTTTCCGAATGCGCGGATACACGTGGTGGTGCAGGAACAGTACCGGAACATGGGGTTCAAGCTGAGGGAGGACCCCAGGGTGCTGGATTACGCTATGGAGGCAGCGCGTCGCCTGGGAATCGAACCGATCCGCAAGGCCATTCGCGGCGGCACGGATGGGGCGCGCCTGTCATTCATGGGTGTCTTGACCCCCAATCTGTGGGCTGGCGGCCAGAACTTTCATTCCAAGCACGAATGGGTGTCCCTGGAGTGGATGGCAAGCGCGGCCGAATGCGCCCTCACCCTGCTGGAAGTCTGGCGGGAAAAAGGGGTCTGACCCCGCTTTTTCCTCTATTTATCCACTGACAAACGTGCAGTAGTCGGGGAAGTCACTGGGAAGGCCGTGGATCCATGGCGACTTGCCGCCGCCCCGGCGGTGGGTCGAAAAGAACTCGATCAGTTTGGCGCCGCCATCGTTGAATTCAGGCGGGATCGTGTGTCCCAGGTTGTGCGTGCAATGGATCACGTCGTGGCCCATTCCGGAAAGCCAGGTTACGTCGCGCTCGCCGCTTTCGTTGAACTGGAGGGTGGCGACGAACAGATTGTAGTTGTCCAACGGGCCGCCGTGAACCAGGAGCTGGGTATATGTGTTGGTGGTGGTCATCTCGGGCCACGACACGAACGATGACAGGGATCCAAGGGCATCCACGTTTGCCTGGTCCGAGAAATATACCCCGGAATAGGTCGCGATCGACGCCATCATGTCGCCACGGGTGACTCCCAGCAGGTCGGCCATGATGCTGCCCGCCGAAAATCCCACGCTGTGTAT
>JAADHL010000392.1 GCA_013151875.1 Deltaproteobacteria bacterium | reverse complement strand
GTCCTGTTCCGAAGGGCCATCGTCATTGCCGACCAGGTCCTTCGCGTCCCATGCGTCAATCGCGTCGTTCACATGGCCGTCATCAGCGCTCGTGCCAGGATCCCGCGCCTCTTCGCTGACCGCAAAATCGGTGGGCGCATCAGTCACGTTTCCCTGGTCAGCCGAGGCGTCCGGCCGTTCGATGGGCGTCAGGGTCCGGCACCCAGCCAGGGCAATCAGGAAAACCAGGGACTTCGATCCGATTTTTCTCGATGACATCAACGTGCTATGGCTTCACGACCTTGTTCAGCAGCACGCCGAAAGGAAAGCCCGGGACTTCGCTCATCTTGACGATGCCGAGAAGCGGCTTGATCCATACATCGGTACTGATCGGCTGTTCCTCTCCGGTACCGTAGTCCTCAAAGAACTTGATGGAGTAGTGCCAGCAGTCCGTGATTTCGCCGTACGGCACGGTCACGGTCTCGTCGGTCGCGATCAGTTGATAGGTGAGCCGTATGTGAACCGGCATATCGCTGACCGCGCCGCCGTCGTAGTACTGGAACTTGCAATCGGACTCCACGGTCTTTTCGGAATTGTCGCCCATCGCAATTGTTCCGGCGGGCACGTCCGGGCACAGGTAGGAAAAGCCGAATTCCCCCGGTTTCTCGTTTCCGTCGTAGTATTCCAGCTTGAGAAAACCGATGTCGTTCAGAGGTGGGGAAAGCACGTCGAACCACGCCTTGACACCCACGAAGACGCCGCCGTCCACCTTGCCGATGGAACCGACGTGATAGGTCTTGCCGCCGATTTCCTCTTCGCCTTCCACCTTGCCGGTCCACTCACCCGAATCGCCGTCCAGTTCGTAGACCCACTGCCAGTCTATTGGGGGCGGCGCTAGTTCCGGAGTGCCGGCATCGTTTCCGCCGCCCTGGTCCTGCACCTGACCTTGGTCCTGAGTCTGCCCCTGGTCCTGGATCTGCCCTTTATCCTGAGTCTGGCCCTGGTCTTGAACCTGTCCCTGATCCTGATTCTGTCCGGTATCCCCGGTGACAATGTCTTGGACGATGCCCGAATCCGAGGTTCCGCCTCCACTCGAGGAACAAGCGGCGAGCATCATCAAGGCCGCGACCGACACACATCCGAGAAGTTTCATGATGGTACCCTCCAGTTTTGAATTGCAGCTTGTCATTATACACCATCGTCGGTTTCGTCATGTCCCTGATTGAATGAAAGTGGTATCCGAATTACGTCTTCTGCTGGAGGAGGGTTCGGCATGAAAATAACCATGATCCTGAACGACGCCCCGTACGGAAACGAGAAGGTGTTCAACGCGCTGCGGCTCGTTGACGTGATGATGAAGCTGGAGGACGACCTCGACCTGACCGTATTCCTGTTGGGGGACTGCGTCTGGTCCGCCATGGAGGGTCAGAGGACCCCCGACGGCTACTACACAATCCAGACCATGCTGAAGCCGGTGGTCCGCAAGGGCCTGGTCCTCGCCTGCGAGACGTGCATGGAGGCCAGGGGTCTGAAGCCGGAGAACCTGATGAAGGGTTGCAGACAGGCCAAACTAGGCGAATTGGGCATGCTGGTGCTCGATTCGGACAAGGTCCTGACATTCTGATCCCGCCGCCATCCCGGTCCAATAGCTGTTTCGACTGACAATCGTCATCTGTGGGTCAGATAGCCCGCTTTGCGGGTATTGCAACGGCCCCGGCGAATTCTACAATGCCGATGATAAAGGTGGGAAATGGAAAAGCCCGACAAATCGTTAATGAATTCGGCCGTGGGGCCGATGGGATCGAATTCTCGAAGGAGCGAATCATGAGTCTGATCGTGGACACTTCGCCGGTTGAAAAAAAGATAGGCGGCGCCAAGGTGCGACTTGTCAAGGACGATATCTCCGCCATGGACATCGAGGCGTTCGTCTATTACGCAACCTCTGATTTAAAGCTGGGTTCGGGCCACGGCAATGCGATTTCGATGCGCGGGGGACCGTCCATCCAGAAGGAACTCGACCAGATCGGCGTGCTCGGCGCGACCGAGGCCGTGGTTACCGGGGCCGGCGAACTGAAGGCCCAGTACATCATTCACGCGGTGGGTCCGAAGTTCCAGGAAGAAGACATGGAGAGGAAGCTGGAAACCACGGTTCTCAACAGCCTGAAAAAGGCCGATGAAAAGGGCATTAAAGCCCTGGCCTTTCCCCCCATGGGGGCAGGGTTTTACGGAATCGGCCTGGACGTGACGGCCGAGGTGATGCTGACCACGATTGAAGGTTATCTGAAAGAGGGGAACACCGGACTGAAAGAGGTGGTCATCTGCGCCAACGACAGTCGGGATTTCGTCCCGTTCAGGAAGCGGATGGAGGAATTGAGATGAGCGAAGCACTGCATTTTGCCGAGCACACCCTGCAGGAGGCGACTCTGGTCATAATGGCCATTGTCTATACCAGTCGTCTTGTCTGGCTCTTTCGCCGGTTCAAGGCTGGAAAGGAACGGCAAGGGCCGACCGGGGCTCCCAATACGACGCCCAGGAAGGGCTTTCTTTATTCATGGGCCATCATCGGCATGCCCTGGGTCATGGAGAGCAGTCGGACGAAGCCCATCATGTACGGCACCTTCGTAATCTTCCATCTGGGAGTCGTCTTGGCGATTGCCGAGTCTTTCATAATCCCTTACGGCGCCTCCATGCTGGCCGCGAATCCCTGGCTCGCGACCCTCATTCAGGTGTCCACAGGGGCGGCGTGCGCCGTCGGAGTCTTCAGGATCATCCGGCGCGTGTCCGATTCCAACATGCGGGCCATCAGTTCTCCCGACGACTACTTCTCGCTTGTACTGTTGACCGTATGGTTCGCCTTCGCCAGTCTGTCCGCCCCCAACCAGGGTGTGCCCGAATGGGTCCTGCTGACCTACTTCTGGATGACGGCGTTCTTTCTGCTGTACGTGCCCTTCAGCAAGATTTCTCACTATCTCTATTATCCGATCACCAGATATTACCTGGGCAAATCCCTGGGAAATCGGGGCGTGTATCCCATAGTCCCCAGCGCCCCAGGCTATGGCGAATCGACCGCGAAGTGAACGCAAAACGAGGGAGAGTCCCATGAGCACTCAAGTCAGATCCTACAAGGCCAACAAGGTCCTCGAAAGACTTACGAAGAAGGTGAACAGGCAGATTGCGGGCACCATGCTGGCCTGCGTTCACTGCGGCCAATGCACGGATTCGTGCCACTACGTCCAGACCAACCCCGGGGACCATACCTTCGTGCCCGCGTGGAAGGCGGACCGCGTGCGCAAACTTTTCAAGCGGCACATGGACTGGACGGGGCGCGTCATACCCTGGTGGGTAAAGGCCGGCAGCGTCTACACCGACGAGGAGCTGGAGGAGCTGAAGGACATCGTTTTCGGCAAGTGCACGAACTGCCGGCGCTGTACGCTGAACTGCCCCATGGGCGTGGACTTCGCAACCATGAACCGCATGGCTCGGGGCCTGCTGGTATCGGTCGGCATAATGCCCGAGGGCGTGGCCGTGGTCAGCAAGGACCAGTGGGAGATCGGCAACCAGATGGGCGTCCTCAAGGAGGATTACCTGGACACGCTGGAGTGGATGGAAGAGGAACTCCGCTCCGACCTGGACGACCCCACGGTGGAGATCCCCGTGGACAAGGAGGACTGCGAGGTCGTATATACGATCAATCCCCGTGAGGCCAAGTACGACCCCAGGACGATTTCGGACGCGGCCAAGATATTCCACGTGGCGGGCGAGAACTGGACCATGCCCAGCGAGGGCTGGGACATGACCAACTTCGGCCTGTTCTCGGGCGACGACGACCTGGGCGGGGCCGTGGCTCGACGCGTGTACGAGGCCGTGGTCCGGCTGCGTGGAAAAAAGCTGGTGATCTCCGAGTGCGGCCACGGTTACAGATCGACCAGGTGCGAAGGGCCCAACTGGGGCGGGGTGGACCTGCCGTTCGAGGCGGAAAGCTCGGTACTGACGATGCTGCGCTATATCAAGGAAGGCCGAATCAAGGTCGATCCGTCGAAAAACGACTTCTCGGTGACGTTCCATGACTCGTGCAACAACGCCCGGTCCTGCGGCCTGTTCGAGGAACCGCGGGAACTGCTGAATCTGGTCACGTCGGATTTCCGGGAAATGTACCCGAACAGGGCCGAAAACTATTGCTGCACCGGAGGTGGCGGGGCGATGTCGATGTCGGAATACGCCCCCATGCGCCTCAAGTCGGCGAAGGTCAAGGCCGACCAGCTGGCCGCCACCGGCGCTGAGTACGTGGTGACTTCGTGCCACAACTGCGTGGACGGTCTCAACGACCTGATCAAGCACTACAAGCTGCCCATGAAGGTCACGCAACTGGTCAACCTGGTGGCCGACGCACTGGTGATCGAACCTGCGAAGGCATCGGTAGTGGTGGAAAAGAAGCCGGAAGCGGCGCCGGCCGTCGATGAAACGCCGACCGTGGCGGCGGCCCTGCCCCTTGAGGGCCGAAAGATCCTGGTCATCGACGACGAGCCGGATATCCGCACGTTCCTGTCCACGGTGCTGGAGGACAACGGCGCCTCGGTTCTGACCGCTGGCAACGGCGACGAGGGCATGGAAAAGGCGCGGGCTGAGCGGCCCGACCTGATTACGCTGGACCTCAACATGCCCGGCAGGGACGGCGGGCAGATCTACTCCGCCATCCGCGCGGATGAGGACCTCAAGGACATCCCCGTGGTAATCATTACAGGGAAGCCCGAGCTGAGAAAGCTCATCTATGACAAGGACGTGCGTCGTCCGGAGGGTTATCTGGACAAACCGGTCAAGGAAGACACCCTGCTGACCAACGTCAGGAAGGTCCTCGAGGTCGGGGCTGACGATGTGAATTGACGCGGGAAGGACCTGCCGCTACAGTCCGTTTAGGCAAGGGAGGCGATCATGGGATTGGCCTACGAAGCCTGTTTCGATGCCGTCCCTGGTTATCTGACCGTTCAGGACAGGGACCTGACGATCCTGGACGCCAACACCCGTTTCAAGAAAGACTTCGGCGATCCCGATGGACGGTTCTGCTACCAGATTTACAAGCACCGGTCCGAAAAGTGCGAAATGTGCCCGGTCGAAAAGACATTTCGCGATGGCGCGACCCACACCAGCCTAGAACAGATTCGCAGCCTGGACGGTCGGGACATCCCGGTTCTGGTAAACACCTCGCCCATCCGAAACGAATCTGGTGAACTGGTGGCGGTGATGGAGATGTCCACGGACATCACCGACCTCAAACTGATGGAGGACCAGCTCCGGGAAAGCCAGCATCGCTATCGGGCGCTGTTCGAGGAGGTGCCCTGCTACATCTCGATTCAGGACCATGACCTGCGCATAGTCGAGGTGAACCGGCGTTTTCGCGAGGACTTTGGGGAGGGATCGCTGGGATGCCGTTGTTACCAGGCCTACAAGCACCGCGACGAGACATGCGTGAACTGCCCCGTGCTGTTGACCTTTGAAGACGGCCAGGTGCATCGCAGCGAGGAGGTGGTAACGTCGCTCAGCGGCGAGCAGCAGAACGTGCTGGTGTACACCGCTCCGATCCGGGGCCCTGAAGGTCGTATCCAGCATGTGATGGAGATGAGCACGAACATCACCCCGATCCGCCAGTTGCAGTCGCAACTGGAGTCCGTGGGCATCCTCATCAGCTCGATTTCCCACGGCCTCAAAGGGCTGCTCAACGGGCTCGACGGCGGAATCTACCTGGTCAATTCCGGCCTGAACAAGGACGACCGCGTGCGCCTGAACAAGGGCTGGGAAATGGTGCAGCGCAATGTAGAGAGGATCCGCAGCCAGGTCCTCAACATCCTCTACTATGCCAAGGAACGCATCCCGAACTGGGACGTGGCGTCGGCAGGCGAGCTGGCGGAGGAAGTGAAAGAGATCCTGGGGCCCAAAGCGGCCCAGCAGCGCATTCGGTTTGAGGTGAAGGTGGACCCGGACGTCGGGGATTTCGACGTGGATCGGAACGCGTTGAGGGCAATGCTGGTCAATCTGCTGGAAAACTCCCTGGACGCCTGCAGGGTGGACCCAAAGGACAAGGATCACCAGGTGGTTTTCGGTGTGGAAGGACGGCCTGATCACGTCCGGTTCGTCATTGACGACAACGGAATCGGAATGGACCGCGAGACCCGCGAGAAGGCATTCAGCCTGTTCTATTCCTCCAAGGGTATGGAGGGAACGGGACTGGGCCTGTTCGTCGCCAACAATATCGCCCAGGCCCACGGCGGGCATATTCATCTGGAGTCCGAACCCGGCGTCGGCACCCGGTTCATAGTCGACATCCCGCGCGAGCGCAGCCCCAAGATCCAGGAAGAGGGCCCCCGGGCCATGCCATGAAACAATCGTAAGCGGGTGGCGTCAGCCGATCAGGCGCCGCACTTCCCTGAGAAGGGCTTCCGGTCGAACCGGTTTTTCGATATAGCCGTCGGGCGCGGCAAGATTCCTGCGTGAAGAGATGAATTTCTTGAAGTCCGGTGCCACTCCGGTCAGCATGAGCACCGGAATGTCCTTGAGGGACTCGTCCTCCCTCAACTCCCTGAACGCCCTGATGCCGGACTGCTCGGGCATGGTGATGTCCAGGGTCACCAGGTCGGGCCTCTGAGCGCGCACCGATTCCAGGGCCTCGGCGCCGTTTGTCGCGCTGGACGTCTCGTATCCATGCTCTTGCAGCACCTCGGTGAAAAAGGTCACGGTATCCGGTTCGTCGTCAACCACCAGGATTCTCTTACCCATGCGTAAACTCCGTGAATGGTTACTAATTTCATAAGATACCCATTGATTTAATTGTTTCCCAACGACATTCGGACGTCAAGCACCGACACTTGGCTTTTGCCACTGAAATGTCATGAACCGGCAGGAATGCTGCGCTGGGTTTCTTATTTGGGGCAGGCTACGTTTTTCTTTTTCCTGATGCTGACCTTCTTTACCAGGTCATTGAGTGTGATGGCGCCCAGGACCTTGTCGATTGCGGCGCTGACATCCGTCCATACGTCCCGCGTTACGCACTCCTCGGAAAGGGGACAGACGTTTTTTTCCACCACGCAGTCCACGATGGAAGTCTTGCCCTCCATCACGGTGATAACATCCAGGATCCGAAGTTCCTTGGGGTCGGCGGCCAGCGAGAATCCCCCCTTGGAACCCCTTGTGGCCCTCACTATTCCCGCGTTTCTGAGTTGCGAAAGGATCTGATCCAGGTACTTGGGGGACACTTCCAGACGCGCGGCAACCTCCTTCAGGCTGGTCGGACCCTCATCCGGATTGAGCGCCAGGTCCAGCAAGGCGCGGGTGGCGTATCTTCCTCTTGTGGACAACTTCATATTTTCAGCCTTTGAGCAAAACCAACAAACCAGAAAATAGATATAACATATCCGGTATCTGGATAGCTACTATCGAATAAGGTGGATCATGCGGAATTATGATCAATGTCTCCCACCATGTCTCCTGGACGGACCCATTCGTCGAACTGCGCCCCTGTCACCAGGCCCAGTTCCAGGGCCGATTCCCTCAGCGTAATTCCTTTCTTCAAGGCGTTCTTGGCGATTGACGCGGCCTTGTCGTACCCGATCCTGGGACTCAGGGCCGTAACCAGCATCAGGGACCGGTCCACGAGTTCCCGGATGCGCTCCTCGTCGGGTTCCAATCCCGCCACGCACCTTTCGGCAAAACTGCGGCACGCGTCCGCCAGAAGCCGAGCACTTTGCAGGAAGGCATGGATGATCACCGGTTTCATCACGTTCAACTCGAAGTTCCCCGATGCGCCGGCGACTGTCACGGTCACGTCGTTTCCCATGACCCTCGCGGCCACCATGACCAAGGCCTCGGCCTGGGTGGGATTGACCTTGCCCGGCATAATCGAACTGCCCGGCTCGTTGGCGGGTATCCTGACCTCGCCCAGGCCGCTGCGCGGACCCGACGCCAGCCAACGGATGTCGTTCGCGACCTTGGTCAGGGAAGCGGCCAGGCCCTTCAGCGCCCCGTGCGCATGAACCATGGCCTCATGCCCGGACAGGGCCTCGAACTTGTTCGGCGCGCTGACAAACGGATGACCGGTCAGACCGGACAGTTCGCGCGCGACACCGTCGGCGAATCCCGGCGCGGCATTGAGCCCGGTGCCCACGGCGGTCCCCCCAAGCGCCAGCTCGTACAGCCTGGACAGCGCATCTTCCAAACGAATGCGGCCGTTTTCGACCAGGGCCGCGTATCCCGAAAACTCCTGGCCCAGGGTCAGGGGAGTGGCGTCCATCAGGTGCGTGCGGCCGATCTTGACGATTTCTTTGAATGAACCGGCGCGCTCCATCAGGGTGTCCCGCAGGGTCTCGATGCCGGGCAGGACCTTGTTTGCGATCACGTCCGCCGCCGCCATGTGCATGGCCGTGGGGAACACGTCGTTCGATGACTGACCTCGGTTCACGTCGTCGTTGGGGTGGACCAGACGTCCCTCGCCCCTTGGTCCGCCCATCAACTCGCTGGCGCGGTTGGCCAGGACTTCATTCACGTTCATGTTCGTCTGAGTGCCACTACCGGTCTGCCACACGGACAAGGGGAACTCCATGTCGTGACGACCGTCGACGACCTCGTCCGCGGCCTTGATGATGGCCGCGTTTCTGGCCGGGTCGCCCAGTCCGAGGTCGGTGTTCACCTTTGCAGCGGCCCGCTTGATCATGGCCAGGGCGCGGATGACCTCCATGGGCATCTTTTCGTCGCCTATGGGAAAGTTCATCAAAGAGCGCTGGGTCTGGGCGCCCCACAGCCTGATTGACGGCACCTCGATCGGCCCCATGGAATCGTTTTCGATGCGTGTTTCAGGCTCCATTCAGCCTCCTTTGCTCCCGGCGGCCAGGGACCTCAGCACGGTTTGCAGTATTCCGCCGTTGCGGTAATAGGCGACCTCCATAGGGGTGTCCAGCCGCGCAATCGCGATGAAGGTGCGCGAAGCCCCATCATCCGCCGTTGCCCGGACGGTCAACCTGGCGCCGGGCTCCATCCCGTCGTCCATGCCGTCGATGTCGTATGTCTCGAGTCCGCTCAGGCCAAGCAGCCTGGCGTTGGTCCCGGGCTCGAACTGGACGGGCAGCACGCCCATCCCGACCAGGTTGCTGCGATGGATGCGTTCGAAGCTTTCGGCCAGCACTGCGCGCACGCCCAGCAGGGCCGTGCCCTTGGCGGCCCAGTCCCGCGACGAGCCAGTGCCGTACTCCTTGCCCGCGATGACCAGCAGGGGAATCCGGTCGTCCCTGTATCTCATGGCTGCATCGAATATTGGTATGGGGTCGGCACACGACGGATGGATCGCGTACCCACCCTCGACGCCTGGAACCAGGAGGTTTTTCAGCCGGATGTTCGCGAATGTCCCGCGCATCATGACTTCGTGGTTGCCCCTCCTGGACCCGTATGAATTGAAGTCCCTGGGGGCGACCCCATGCGACTGAAGGTGTTCGCCGGCGGGCCCGTCGGCCTGGATTGCGCCGGCAGGCGAGATATGGTCCGTAGTCACGGAATCGCCCAGCATGGCCAGGACGCGCATGCCGGTAATCGGCTGGATCGCCGCCGGTTCGGCGGACATGTCCTCGAAGTACGGGGCCGGCCTGATGTAGGTCGACGCGGGATTCCATTCGTACAAGGCGCCTTGTGGGACAGGCAGGGACGTCCAGCGTTCGTCCCCGGTGAACACGTCCGCGTATCCTTCGATGAACATCCCGGGGGCCAGAGCGCCGTTCACAGCATCATCTATTTCCTTTTGCGTGGGCCAGATGTCCTTCAACATGACGGCCCTCCCATCCTGGTCCGTCCCCAGCGGTTGGGTGGTCAGGTCGATGTCCATGGTCCCGGCGATGGCATAGACCACCACCAGAGGGGGCGATGCCAGGTAGTTGGTCCGAACCAGGGGATTGATGCGCCCCTCGAAATTGCGATTGCCGGACAGGACCGCGGCGACCGTAAGGCCGCTTTTTTTCACGGCCTCCGCGACAGGGCCGGGCAGTGGCCCGCTGTTGCCGATGCATGTGGTGCAGCCGTATCCGACCAGGTTGAAACCCAGCCTCTCCAGGTATGGGGTCAGACCCGCCGCCTCCAGATAGCGGGTCACCACCCTCGATCCGGGCGCCAGGCTGGTCTTGACCCAGGGCTTGCTGGCGAGGCCCTTTTCAACCGCCTTCTTCGCCAGAAGGCCGGCCCCGATCATGACGAAAGGATTGGATGTGTTGGTGCAGGAGGTTATCGCCGCGATGACGACCGCACCGTCCCTGATCGTGAAGTCGTTTCCATCGAACGTCACTGCCGCTGTTTTTTGGTCGGCCGGTGAAACCACACTTTCAAAAGCGGTCCTGGCCGACGACAGCGGGATGCGGTCCTGGGGGCGCTTCGGACCCGCTATGCTCGGCTCCACCGTGGAAAGGTCCAGTTCCACCAAGTCGGCGAATTCGGGCTCGGGGGCGTCGGCCGACCTGAACATTCCCTGTGCCTTGGTATACGCCTCCACCAGGGCCACTTGCATCTCGTCGCGTCCAGTGAAGCGGAGATAGCGAAGGGTCTCGTCGTCCACGGGAAAGAAGCCCATGGTAGCGCCGTACTCCGGCGACATGTTGGATATGGTGGCGCGGTCCGCAAGCGCAAGGTGGTCCAGTCCGGGGCCGCAGTATTCCACGAACTTCCCCACCACGCCTTTCGCACGCAGCAGTTCGGTGAGCGAAAGAACCACGTCCGTGGCAGTGACTCCGGGGGCGGGCTCCCCGCGCAGCCTGCATCCAACGACACCGGGAATCGGCATGCTGACGGGGTGACCCAGCATGGCGGCCTCGGCCTCGATACCCCCGACGCCCCAGCCCAGAACGCCCAGCGCGTTGATCATCGTTGTGTGAGAATCCGTTCCGACCAGGGTATCCGGAAACGCGATCCGCGCTCCCCCCTCCTCGCTGGAGGACACGACATCGGCCAGGTACTCCAGGTTTACCTGGTGGCAGATGCCGGTGCCCGGCGGCACCACCCTGAAGTTCGCGAAGGATTCCCTGGCCCACCGCAGGAAGGCATAGCGCTCGCGGTTCCTTTCGTATTCTTTGTTGACGTTGAATTCGAAAGCGTCGGCCGCGGCAAAGCGGTCCACCTGGACGGAATGGTCGATGATCAGATCAACGGACTGAAGCGGATTGATCCGCGCCGGGTCGCCACCCATCCTGGACATCGCGTCGCGCATCACGGCCAGGTCCACGACAAGCGGCACGCCGGTGAAGTCCTGCAACAGCACGCGTGACGGCATGAAGGCGATCTCACGTTCCGGCGGCGCTGATGGATCCCAGCTTGCGAGGGCCTCGATGTCAAAGGCGCTAACAGCCGCGCCGTCCTCGCGGCGCAGCAGATTTTCCAGCAATACCTTCAGCGAAATGGGCAGGGTGGACGGGTTTCCAACCCCATTGCGCTGAAGCGCGTTCAGATCAAAGAAGACCAGGCGACGACCGGCCACTTCCAGGGTCGAGCGTGTCCCGAATCCATCCAGACTGCGGTGGTTCATGATCCGACTCCTGAGGACGCCACGGGTCGTGTCCCGGCAACAATAGGATCCGCTTTCCCGGATTGCAAACAGCGGCCCGCAAGCGTGCGATCATCAACAATCAAGCCTCGGTAGGGCATTCCTGATTGTAATTGCAAATCGGCGTGCATATACTTCGACCGCTTGCTTTGAACGAATGGAAAAGGAGATGAAAATGGAACAATTCAAGACGGCCGAAGACATCCTGGACTACGCGATATCCGAGGAAGAGGCCGCCGCGCAATTCTATACTGAACTCGCGGCCCGGATGACCTCGCCCGGCACGAAAAAGATCTTCGAAGGTTTCGCCAGGGAAGAAGAGGGTCACAAGGCCAAGCTCGTTGCCGTGAAAGAGGGCCGGAAACTCGACCTTTCCACCGAGAAGGTCGCCGACCTCAAGATCGGCGATTACCTGGTGGACGTGGAGGTCAAATCGGGCATGGGCTATCAGGACGCCCTGATTGTTGCGATGAAGAAAGAAAAGGCGGCTTTCAGGCTCTATTCCGATCTCGCGGCGGCGGCCGACAATCCGGAAGTGACCGAGCTGTTCCTGGCGTTGGCCCAGGAAGAGGCGAAACACAAGCTTCGCTTCGAGGTCGAGTACGACGAACGTGTCCTGGTAGAAAACTGATACCCTGCGCCCGCCCCTGTAATCACGACCCGTAGGGGTACATACCCGCTTTGATCTTGTCCAGGGTTTCCAGCAACATGTCGTGTTTCTTTTCGTCTTCCAGCAGATAGTTGAGCAGGTATTCCTGGATGACCATGTGCTTGCCCTTGATGGCGTCGAGGGCCTCGCGGACGTATTCCACCATCTGCTTTTCGATGGCGATGTGGTTTTCAATGGCGTCCCAGGCATCGACCATTTCGTCCGGACTCAGCGAAGGCGCGCGCTCTTCCATGGTCGAGACGATGAACTCCTGGACCTTGTGATGCGTTACCGAATCGCGCCGGATGATCTCCATGACCAGGCCGATCACCGGGTTGTCGGTCTGCTCCATGACCTTGTATGTGGAGCCCACCGAGGCAACCTCGATCTTCTGCCACTTCTTCAATGCCTCCACCAACGTATCCTGAACTTCCTTCATTCCCGTTTTTTGCATTCCCGTTTTTTCCATCCCCATTTTTCCAACTCCTGTCTAAAAAAGAAACCAAACCGGGACCATTGAAGCCCGATTTAAGACAACCAAGCACACGAAGTGATCAAAATCAATCGCACATCCGGCTGGAAACACCTAAAAATCATGGAATAGACTGCCATTCAAGCGGGCAGGATCACCAGGCCCATGCGCGCCGCGCGGGACAGTATTGTGTTCACCTGCTCCACGGACAGACCGGATTCAGAGGCGGCTTGCGCGGGCGTGAGGCGTTCGTGGGCCACTTTCAGGGCGAACAGAAGTCCATTGTCCGCAATGTAGTAGACCGCGTTCATCGATTGGGGATGCCGAAAAACAAACACTGTCTGGGGCGCCTCCATTTCCGGTACCGGGGGCGGCGGCGAGC
>JAADHL010000276.1:2229-4304 GCA_013151875.1 Deltaproteobacteria bacterium | reverse complement strand
ACAGGGTTTTTGCCCTCATGGCTGGCCGCCGCCGCCGGAGAAGTTCCAATACCAACCAACACGGCCGCAAATACCGTTGTCGCGATCCTGTGTGTCATCCGTTTTTCCCCTTCTTTCATTCTTGTCAATCCCTGTGGAAACCCAGATCCGCCGGGTTGACGGACCCCGGTACGTGCCGCAGTTCCCCGCCGTCCTTTTCGAAGGCCTCACGCGCCCTGCAGGTCAGGCCCGCCAACTGGGCCAGCTCCGGGTCCTTTTCCCGTTTTTCCTGGCTCACGAAGTCTTTCGACCAATAGTCCAGGACCAGTTTACTGTCCCCCATCACGATTTTCTTGCCCAGCTTGCGAGCCACGCGAATCCCGTACAGGCATGCCAGCAGCTCGCCGTAGTTGTTCGTCTTGCCCCTCACCAGAACCGTCCCGAAGGGGGTCAGGTCGCGTTCATCGACCACCAAATGAGCCAGCGGCACCCCTTCCCGGTCCGTCACGTTGACCTCGGTGCCCCTGCCGCGTCCCGTGCCTGAGTCGAAATAGACCGCGTCGACAGGCAGATCCCGGCGCTGTCCGGCCTTTTTGGCCGCCTTGTTTTCGTACATTGCGCCCGCGTCAAGCCAGGCCTGGGCTTCCGCCCTCGTGGCAAACCCACGATAGCGCGCGTTTCTTCCCGATACGATCGACTCGCACTCGTTCCACGAGGTCACGATCCCCGATGCACCGGCCATCTGGTAGGCGTAAAATTTATTTTTGGTCTTTGACGACATCGCCGGCCTCCAACGCCCTTAAGTGTAACAGGAACCTTGATTGGACATATTGACTATAATGCCTCGACCGCGATTTCGAGGAGGCAGCGATCAGTATGGAAAAGGAATTCACCGGGACCGACACCTACATCACGTCAGGACCATTGCGCGAGGTCGTGAACGCATCCATTGTTCTGGGCCGCCCCCTGCTGGTAAAGGGGGAGCCCGGCACCGGCAAGACCCTGCTGGCCACCGCCGTGGCCGAGGACCTTGGCATGCCTCTTATCAGATGGCACGTCAAATCCACCACCAAGGCGAAAGACGGCCTTTACGTCTACGACACCGTGCAGAGGCTGCACGACAGCAGGTTTTCCGATCACGACGTGGATGACATCACGAACTACATCCGCATGGGTCCCCTGGGCGAATCGTTCAGGTCCGAACAACAGGCGGTGCTGCTCATCGACGAGGTGGACAAGGCGGACCTCGAATTTCCCAACGACCTGCTCAACGAGCTGGATGAGATGAGCTTCTACATCTACGAAACTCAGGAAACGGTGCGTGCGGCGCACCGTCCAGTGGTCGTCATCACCAGCAACAATGAAAAGGAATTGCCGGACGCCTTCCTGCGACGCTGTCTTTTCCACTACATCGAGTTTCCCGACGAAAGGTTGATGAGGGATATCGTGCGGGTCCATCACCCGCGAATCCAGGACAATCTGATGGATGCCGTGATTAGACGCTTCTATCACATCAGGGCAATGGACGAACTGCGCAAAAAGCCGTCCACCAGCGAGTTGATCGACTGGGTCCAGGTCCTGATTGAGGGGGGCGTGGATCCGGCGGAACTGTCCAGGCGCATTCCGTTTTTGGGGGTGCTGCTGAAAAAAGAGCAGGACGTGGAGTTCCTGCGCGGACAGATGGTGCAGTAGGGATGCTGGAAGGCTTTTTCGTCGAGCTGAAGAGTCGGGGCGTGCCTGTCTCGCTGACGGAGTGGATGACGCTCCAGGAGGCGCTGGACAAAGACCTCGCACGATCGAGTCTGGACACCTTCTATTACCTGGCCCGATCGGTCTTGGTGAAAAGCGAGACCGTCTTTGACCGGTATGACCGCGCGTTTCAGTCCTTTTTCAAGGGCGTCGAGTCCCGCGAGGACATGGTGGACGAGATCCTCAAGGCCATGGAAAGCATCCCGCCCGAGGACTTCGAGGCCCTGGCCAGAAAGGCCGGGATGGAGGGCCTCAGTCTCGAAGAAGTGCTGAAAAACTTCCGCGAGCAGTTCGAGGAAGGACATTTCAGGGACCACTTTGGCGGAAGCAAGGCCATCGGCCGGGGC
>JAADHL010000276.1:0-2184 GCA_013151875.1 Deltaproteobacteria bacterium | reverse complement strand
CGGCCAAGGCTACGGCAGGCACCGAAGCGCGATCCAGATCGCCGAGATGCGCCGCTTTCGTAATTACGACCCGGACATCGTACTGGACACCCGTCAACTCCGTGTCGCGTTGAACCGACTGCGCAGACTTCTTCCAAGAGGTCCAAAGGATGAACTGGACCTGGACGGCACCATCGACGAGACGTGCCGCAACGCGGGCGAACTGGAACTGGTGTTCACCGCGCCCAGGCGCAACACGGTCAAACTGCTTCTGCTCATGGACGCGGGGGGCTCCATGACGCCCTATTCCAGGCTCGTCAGCCGCCTGTTCAGCGCGGCGCGTTCGCAGTTCAAGGACCTCAAGCACTACTACTTCCACAACTGCATCTACGACGACCTGTGGACGAACATGAATTCCAGCGAGGAGATGTCCACTAATGATCTGCTAAAGACATACGGCAGCGACTACAAGGTGGTCCTGGTCGGAGACGCCAACATGGCTCCGTCAGAGCTGCTGGACAGACACGGGGCGATCAGCTACTTCTATATGAACGAGACGCCGGGTATCTGGTGGCTCTATAGGCTGTCCACCCGTTTTCCCGCGGCGGTCTGGCTCAACCCGGAGCCCGGCAGGTACTGGAGGAACTCGATCACGATCCCCATCGTCTCACGCATCTTTCCCATGTTCCCGCTGACGCTCGCCGGCCTGGATGACGCCATTCGTACGCTGCTGACCACGCAGCGCCCGCGAATACGGGCCGACGAGATCAAGGCCCTGCTGGAAAAACGCAGATACCCCTTCGGGAGGCGCCCGTGAACCGACTCTTTGACCTGCACGCTCATCCCAGTCTGAAAATGCACTACCTGCCATGGCTGACGCCGACGCTTCATGCCCTGGTGTACTCCGGCAACCACTTCAACCCGCTTTCGTTCAGGACCAGGTACGCCAACATCAGACACAGCCCCTACAAGGTGATTGTCAACGCCCATTATGCAATCGAACACGCGTTTCTGAAGGACTTCCACTGGCTTTTCAAGGGATTTGCATGGCTGACGGGCGCCACCTATTACGGATGGCTGAGGACCGCCGACCCCTGGAAGACCCTGGACCGCATGATGCGCACCCTGGAATCGTCGGCGGTTGCGACCAACCGACACGTCCGGAAGGGAAAGGGGCCACGTGTGCGGATCTGCCGCCGCTTTGCGGACATAGCCGACCTGGAAGAGGACGAGATTGGGATCATCCACGCCATCGAGAGCCCCCACTGCCTGGGATTTCCGAAAAAAGGCCAGAGCCGCGACGAATTCTGGAACCAGACGAAGGACAGGCTACGGCAACTCAAGGAACGCGGCGTGGCCATGATCACACTGGCCCACTTCTATGACAACGCCTTCTGCCCCCAGATCGACAGCATCGAATTGCTCCCGAAAATGCGCAGCGGCAAGCTCGAGGTCGTACGCGATGCGGGCCTGTTCCAGATGAAGCGGGCCGAGTGGAAATGGGGGGACCCGAATCACTACTGCGAGGAAATCGTACGCGAGATGTTCAGGCTGGGTATCGTGCCCGACCTGAGCCACGTGCAGGAACACGCGCGAATGAAAATATACGACATAGCCGAGGAATGTGGCCGTCCAGTTACAATGTCGCACGTGGGCTTGCGCCACTTTTTTGACAACGAATACAACGCCACCGACGAGGAACTGCTGCGCATCCGAAAACTGGGCGGAGTGGTGGGTCTGATCCTGTCAAAACGCTGGCTGGTGGACCCAATCGACAGGTACTACGCGGGAGGCGACGGCATACCGGACCTGATCGAGGACATGAGGTACATGCGGGACCTGACGGGCGACGTGGAGGTCATCGGCATCGGCACGGACTTCGACGGCATGACCCACCCGTTCCCGGACTGCTTCAAACCCAACCATCTCGGCCGCATAGCCCACGCCATGTCAAAACACTTCACAGACGACGAGATCGACCGGATCTTCTTCCGCAATGCCGTCAGATTGTTCGAAAATGGCTGGGACTGAAGCCGATCAGGGCGCGGCGGTGTCCAAGGTCAGGACATAATCGTCGGCCATCGGGTTCATGAACAACGCATCGCCGCTGTCCACCACCAGGTAGTACTGGCCGGGGTCCAGAGTCTGTGTGACGGTGGCTGTATCCATGTCGGCCGTCTGGCAGTCCAGCAGATCGCCAGGGCC
>JAADHL010000216.1:1312-3504 GCA_013151875.1 Deltaproteobacteria bacterium | reverse complement strand
CGGGCCCAGCTCGACCGCGTGGCTCATTCGACCCTGCTGGGCCTCGCCAACGTGCCGTCAATCGAGCTTGCGCGCGAACTCGTTTCGATCTCACCGGCTTCCCTGACCCGCGTGTTCTATTCGGATTCCGGTTCAACCGCGGTCGAGGTGGCAATCAAGATGGCCTTCCAGTACTGGCGGCAACAAGGCGAGGAGGGACGGACCCGCTTTGCCTGCCTTGCCGACGCCTACCACGGGGACACCATCGGTTCGGTTTCGGTCGGGGGCATCGATCTCTTCCATGCCATGTACCGCCCCCTCCTGTTCGAGACCGTCCGGATCCCTTCGCCTTATTGCTATCGATGTCCCATTGGCATGGATCGGGCCACGTGTTCAATGGAATGCGCCGACCAGGCCGCAAATGTAATCCATGAACACGCGGGTGAACTGGCGGCCCTGGTGATGGAGCCACTGGTACAGGGCGCGGCGGGCATGATTGTGCATCCCGATGGTTTTCTGCGGCGCGTTGCCCGGGCCTGCCGCGACTCGGGTGTCCTGTTGATCCTGGACGAGGTAGCCACTGGATTCGGCCGCACCGGGCGGATGTTCGCGTGCGACCACGAGGGGGTCCAGCCGGATATCATGGCCCTGGCCAAGGGGATCACGGGTGGGTACCTGCCGCTGGCCGCCACCCTGGTCGCGGACAAGGTCTTTGACGGATTCCTGGGCGAATTCCAGAGCCGCCGCACCTTCTTTCATGGACACACCTATACCGGCAACCCACTCGCCTGCGCCGCCGCCCTGGGCAACCTGGAGGTCTTCAGAAGGCATCGCGTCCTGGAACACGCGGCCGGCCTGGGTCGGCGTCTTGAATCCAGTCTGTCGCGTTTCCTTGAAATCGAGCACGTGGGCGATGTCCGCGTGAGGGGCACGATGGCGGGAATCGAGCTGGTCCGGGACGCGGAAACAAAAGAGCCGTTCGACCCCGCGCTGCGCGTTGGACATCGGGTCTGCATGGAGGCGCGCAGGCATGGAGCCATTCTGCGCCCCCTGGGTGACGTGGTCGTGCTGATGCCCCCCTTGGCCATGGACCCGGACCAGTTGGACAGGCTTGCGCGCATCACCAGGGAATCGATCATCGCGGCGACGGAGGCATCGTGAAGGGGGTATTCATCACTGGGACCGACACCGGCGTGGGCAAGACGTTCGTTGCCCGGGCGGTCATTCAGGCATGGCGTCGCGCGGGCCTGAACGTCGGCGTCATGAAGCCTTGCGAGACCGGCTGTGAAAAGCGCGGCAAACAGATGTTCCCGTCGGACGCTTTCCTCCTTTCAGACGCAGCGGGCGGCAGTCAGGACCTGGGGGAGGTGTGTCCTTTCCGCTTCGCGGCACCGATGGCGCCGGCGGAGGCAGCGGCCGTGGAGGGCGGCGTTTTCCTGATGAAACGGGCCCTTGAAACATTCGAATCCATTCGAGATCGTCACGACTCGGTAGTGGTCGAAGGCGCCGGCGGCCTGCTGGTCCCATACACTGAGTCGCAGACTACCGCCGACCTCGCGGCCGCCATGGGCCTGCCCCTGGTAATCGTGGCCCGTATCGGGCTGGGCACAATCAACCATACGGGTCTGACCGTCCAGGCGGCCAGGCGTCGAGGCCTGGACATCGCGGGCGTCGTCTTCAACAGGTGCGCCGACCCCGCGGATCAACCCCCAGGTCCCAGCGAAGACCGCAACCCTGACGCCGTAGCGCGCATGTACGATGTGAAGGTGCTCGGAAGCATCCCGTTCCTGCCCGATGACAATCCCACCTCCGCCCTGCCCTTCCTGGACCTGGATCCGCTGTAAAGCGCAGCAGCAAGCCGGTCTTGGCAAGATTTGGATGCAAGGATGTTTGTATTTGTTTACTGGAACATACCAGCCGAATTGGGTTTCCTTTTTATTTGAACTCGTTTTTGCGGCGGGTGAGGACCTCGGCGGGCCCATCCGTTATGGCTATCGTGTGCTCGAAATGGGCGGCCGGCTTCCCGTCGGCGGTGACTACCGTCCACCCGTCCGGCTGGACCTTCACCTGCGCCCTACCCAGGGTAATCATGGGCTCGATGGCCAGGGTCATGCCCGGCCTCAGTTCCGGGCCGGTACCGGGCTTACCGTAGTTGAGGATGGGCGGATCCTCGTGCAGGGACCTTCCGACGCCGTGACCGCAGAACTCGCGCA
>JAADHL010000216.1:0-1196 GCA_013151875.1 Deltaproteobacteria bacterium | reverse complement strand
GGACCTCCGGCGCCGCCCTTCCCACCACGAACGTCAGGGCCGAATCCGCGATGAGGCTGTGCAGGGTCACCCCGCAGTCAATGCTGATCAGGTCCCCTTCCTTGATCCGTCTGTCCGAGGGAATCCCGTGGATCACCTGTTCGTTGATCGATATGCAACTGGCCGCCGGATACGGAGGGGCGTGCTTCACCATCCCGCCCTGGCCCCGGAAAGTGGCAATTCCGCCCGCCTCCCTGATTATCCGGTCGGCCTCGCGGTCCAGTTCGCCGGTGGTCATGCCAGGGGAGGCCATATCCTCCATGCGCTCCAGGACACTGGCCAGCAGGCTGCCGGCATCCCGCATCAGCTCCACTTCCTTTCGCGTCTTCAGCACGATCATGGCGGGTGGTACACTAGCAGCGGGCCGCATGCCGGGCAAGGAGATTTTGACCTGAATCGAGTCCCGGTATCGCGCCTTGTCGAATGTTGGACAATTCGGGGAAGACATTACGGGTCCCAGCATGGACATGAATCGGGACGGCAAGGCCATTGGTAAAAAGGCCCTGTTCTGCGAACCAAGGCCCGACAAAAGGGTCAAGTGCACCCTTTGTCCGAGGTATTGCAACATCCCTCCGGGGGGCGTCGCGTTCTGCTTTGCGCGTGAAAATCGTGACGGCACCCTGTACAACCGGGTCTGGGGCCGGCCTACCGCGGTACACGTGGACCCAATCGAAAAAAAGCCCCTGTTCCACTTCCTGCCCGGAACCGATGTCCTTTCCATCGGCACCGCTGGATGCAACCTGGGCTGCCGCTTCTGCCAGAACTGGGACCTGTCCAGGGCCGGCGAGGTCCAGCGCGGGGCCGTCGTGATGCCGCCCGAAGCCGTGGTGGAAACGGCCCTGCGCTACGGGTGCCCGTCCATTGCGTTCACCTACAACGAGCCAACCATACTGGCCGAGTACGTGATGGACACGGCCGCCATTGCGCGCCGCGAGGGAATCAAAACGGTGATGGTGACCAACGGATACATTTCGCGGGAGGCAATCCCTGCGGTCTATGAAAACGTGGACGCCGCCAATGTCGACCTGAAGGCGTTCGACGATCGATTCTATCGCAAGCAGGCATACGGACGGCTCCAGCCCGTGCTGGACGCCCTTGTCGTCCTGAAGACCATGGGTGTGTGGATCGAGATTACGACCCTGTTGATACCCGGCCTG
>JAADHL010000314.1 GCA_013151875.1 Deltaproteobacteria bacterium | reverse complement strand
AGGGCTGTGTCGGAAAGCCCTTTCCTGCCGCTTTCCGGGTCGCGCGGCATGTCTTCGGCCGAGGGCACAGTCCCGCCCCCATAGACCAGCCTGATGCCGTTGCGCGAGGCGTGCTCGCGCGCAAGCGGCGTAACGATCATGCCGCGCACAACCTCGACCTCGCCGTCCACGGCCAGGGAATCTATGTCTTCCTCGGTGATAATCTTTTTCATGGCACGGGCGCCTCCGCCTGATACCTGTCTACCTGATACTTGTCCACTTGATACTTGTCCACTATGGCCACGACCGCCGCGTCCACGGGAAAGCGTGGGGCCTCTCCCATCTCCAGTTCGGGCTCGATCCCGACCCGCGCCGCGTGCCCGTAGGCAACCACAACGTCCTCTCCAGGGCCCGCGCCCAGCACGTCGGCGGCCACCACTCCGTCATTCAGGCCCTTAGGCGGCGCACCGTCATCGGCCACCTCGCCGCCGGCGCGAACGATGTCGTCAAGGTTGTACGGCCTGACCAACAGGAGCCGCAGCCCCTTCATGCCGTCCCACTTCACCGTGGACCAGACGTAACCGACGACTCGGGCCATGAACACGGCTTCGTTCCCTCTACTGCCCTGCGCCGCAATTTCCCACGGATCGGACGTGATGGCAATAGGGCAAGCCGGTTGTCAGTCGTAATAGAACATGGGCATGCGGTCGAAGGTGACGGCGCCCAGTACGCCCATCACGAACGAGGCGACCAGGGCCGCGACGAACAGTCGGTTGTTGAAGGGCCGGGCGCACACGGCCAGCAGCACGAACAGGTAGGGCAGATAGTCGATGGCGAAGCGATAACCGAACTGCGCCCAACCGGTGTTCTGATAGAACAGGCTGGGGATCGCCACTATCAGCGCGGTCACGGCCACGTTGCGGGCGAACGCCGACCACCTGGCGGGCCACAACAGAAACAGCAGGACCGGGGTGCACCAGAACAAGGACAGCCCATGCCTGGTGATGTGGATGAACGGGCGGAAGCCGTCCAGGACAGGGGGGTTGGTTATGGCGGCTGCCAGGTTGTTCTTTAGGAACCAGAACGAAAACAGGCCATGGTCCCTGATCGAGGCGCGTGTGCCGTTGGCCAGGAATTTATGGCCGAACTCGAACGGGCTGTCGAAGCGCGCATAGTTATAGGCCATTAACGCGAACCCCACCGCCAGTACAGGAAGGGCGAAAAGCGCACCTTTTTTCAGCACCGGCCCCCAGCCGGGCCAGCGCATACGTTCGCCGTCCCTGAACATCTCCAGGGCAAAGAACGGGAAAGCGAAAGCTATCGGCGTACGCGTCGCCATACCGAGCGCCAGCATCAGCCCGGCCAAGAGCGGATGACGGGCCTCGACCGCCATCATCAGGTACAGCACGTTCAGGGTAACGCCCATGATGAGGGCCGTGAACCAGACCTCGCCGCGGATCGCGGAAAAGAAGTTGACCGTGCCAAAAGTGAACAGCAGGCTGAGCAGCAGATTCTCGCGACGTGAGCGGCCCGACAGGCCCCTGATGGTCAGAAGCTCCAACAGCAGGAACAGCAGCATGGCGTTCAGGGCGGCGTTGATCACCGTGAACAGTACGTCGTTGGTGTCGTACCCGAACACCAGGTAAAGGGGCATCATGGCAATCGCGGGAAACGGCGGAAACGACACGAAGTTCTTTTTCTCGTCGCACAGGCGTGTGGGGGAGCCGCATCCCTTCTTGATATCGACGGACCGGTCGATGACCATCTCGTTGCCGTCGAGGGTCCTGAACCGCTTCTTCGCGTCCCCCTGCTGGTCGGACCAGGGGAAAACGCCCTTCACGACCGTGCCGTCCGTCAGGGTGATGACGTGGATGGTGGCCCAGTCGTTCCACCCGATGGCCTTGCCGTTTCCGCCGGACAGGTGCCTGTCCACCGCGGCCTGGAGGCCCCTGGGGTCATCGGGGCGTGGCCTCTGCCCCCTGTGCCTGTTCAGGGTATCAGTGTCCAGACGCCCTTGGAGGAACGAGTGCGCCAGGTCCAGAAAGTGGAAATGGGGGGAAGGACCCAGCACGCGGTCCCACGAAAACAGCGCCAGCAGCACTGCTGAGGCCACGAACAGGACCAACGCGGACCGCCATCTTTCCCTGAACATCAGTCACACCACGGCATGGGCCCGAAAACCGCTGGGATGATAGAGGAGCCGCGGGCGGGACGTCAAATCGCGTAAGTAAACAAACTGTCGAACTGGGGTATTTATGGTACCATAAATTTCGCCGGTAAATGAGGGGACGGCCGTGGACACAGATGCCGTAACCAATGAAACACTTGATCGCGTAATCGAGACGCTGCAAAGCGTCCGCGGCATCGATCTGAACGGATATCGCCGGGCCACATTGGGACGCAGGTTCGCGCTGAGGTTGGCCCGTTCGGGCATCAGCGACATCGAGGACTATCTGGCGGAGCTGGCGTCCAATCCGGCGGAGTGCGACGCCCTGATATCGACCATCGATATCCCCGTAAGCAGATTTTTCCGGGACCCTGAGGTGTTCGACGTTCTGGCCCGCAAGGGAATTCCGGACACCCTCGACCGCCTCAGATCCTCCGGCGACACGATGGTAAGGTGCTGGAGCGCGGGTTGCTCACAGGGTGAGGAGGCGTATTCCCTTGCAATCCTGCTTTATGACGCTATCGAGGAAGAGGGTGTTGAGTGGAGGGCCATCGTGTTCGGCACCGATACCGATCCGAAGGCCATAAACAGGGCGAAGACCGCCGACTTCCCGCGTGAAAAATATGTTGACGTGCGTCTGGGCGTGCTGGACAGACACTTCGTGCAACAGGGGGGCGGCGAAAGATTCACAGTGCGGGATCATATCCGGGATATGGTCCATTTCAGCCCGGACGACCTCAACGCCATGGACCACGCAGCGCCTGCCGAAAGCGTTTACGGCGACTTCGACATCATCCTGTGCAGAAATGTTCTCATATATTTTTCCCCGGAAAGGCAACGCGCCATCGTGTCCCGACTGCGGCGCGCCCTCGCTCCAGGGGGACTCCTGGTGCTCGGCAGGTCCGAACGGGTCCATCCAGACCTTGAGGCGGGCTTCAGCGCCTTTGACACAGCGTCCCGGGTCTGGAAAAGGCGCATGGAGGACCCATGGGCTTCGTGAGCAGTCTCAGCATCAGAACACGCGTGTACCTGACCGTGGGTGTGATGGTGCTGTTCATCGCCATGCTTGGGGTCGTATCCTTTTTTACTCTGGATCACTTGATCGCTGTAAGCGGTGCTGATTCCAGGGAAATGATTCAGGATATCCGCTTCTTCACCCTGATATCGTTTCTGGCAATCGTGGTTGTTTCCACCCTCCTGGCAACGTTCATGCTGCGCGGAATCCTGCGTTACATCTCGCTGCTGAAGGAACGGATGACGCGCATCGTCGAGACGGGCGAGCTCGAAGAGGTCCCCTTGCGCGGCCATAGCGAGATCGCGGGCCTGGCTGCTGCATTCAACGCCCTCGTGGGTCAACTTAGCTGGCGTCTGAGAATCAACGACGGACTGGCGGACCTGGGGCGCGAACTGGCGGGGGACCTGGAATACAAGGATGTGGCCCAGAAAGGCCTGAACTTCATGGCCAGACACGTAAGCGCCTGCGCCGGTGCCCTGTACGGCCGCGATGGGGAAAGCGGCGAGTGCAGGATTGTTGCCTCGTTCGCGCTGGCCGAGGGCGCCCATTTCGCCGAGCGGTTCGAGAAGGGCAAGGGCGTGGTGGGCCAGGTGTCCGCGGATTGCAGGCCCTTGTCTCTGTCAGACCTTTCCCCTGACGAGGCCCTGGTCCGTTCCGGCACCTGTAATACGGTGCCCCGGGTCATCCTTGCCATGCCCCTGGTCCACGACGAAGAGTTCCTTGGCGTCATTGAGCTGGCCTTCACCGTTGATCCGGACGACACGCTTCGGGGTTTCCTGGAAGTGGGATGTCCGGTCTTTGCCTCCTTTCTGCGCCCGGCCCTACAGGTCGGGCGAATCCGGGAACTCGCGGAAGGGATCAGCAAGTCAAACGAGGAGTTGAGCGCGGCAAACGAGGAACTGGAAGCACAGGCGGAGGAACTTCAGTCCCAAGCCGAAGAACTTCAGGCGCAGGCCGAGGAATTGCGGACCCAGAACGCGGACCTCGAGGTCCAGCGAGCACGCGCGGAAGAGTCGGAACGGCTCAAGACTGAATTCCTGTCAAACGTAAGCCACGAGCTGCGCACGCCGCTCAACAGCGTGCTGGCCCTGTCGCAACTCATGCTTTCCCGCGGGCCGGGCGGGGACCCCGACGAGGACGCCGAGTTCCTGAAACAGATAGAACTCAGCGGTCATCAACTCCTGGCGCTCATAAACGATCTACTGGACATGTCCCGGATCGAGGCCGGCCGTCTGGACATAAACCCCGGCGACGTTGAACCCGGCCGAATACTGAACGAAGTCGTGGATATGGTTTCGCCCCTCGCACGTGAGAAGGGTCTGGACCTGAGGACCCGACAGGGCGATACGCCGATGATTTACAGCGACGGTCAGAGAATCAGACAAATCCTGCTTAATCTGTTGGGAAACGCGGTCAAATTCACGGACGAGGGTTACGTGGAGGCGACGCTGTCCTCGACAGTGGACCAGGTCAGGTTCGACGTGATCGACACGGGTACCGGCATTGCGGAAGCTGATCTGGACCATATATTCGATGCCTTCAGGCAGGCGGACGGGTCCATGATGCGCCGCCGGGAAGGCACCGGCCTGGGACTGACGATCTCCAGAAACCTGGCGCGCGCCCTGGGAGGCGACATCCAAGTCAGCACCGAGCAGGGCAAGGGGAGCACCTTCAGCCTGGTTCTGCCGATGAGATACCCCGAATTCGCCGACATTGAAAAGGCCACACCCGCTGACCCGGAAGGCCGCGCGGATGCATCCAGCGTCTCTACGCCGCCGGCGGAACCAGTGAGGCGGGGACGCCGGGTCCTGGTGGCCGAGGACAACGACGTGGCCGTCCTCCAGGTCCGCGGTGTTCTGGAGGAGGCGGGCTATGACGTGGATGTGGCCCGAAACGGGAGGGAGGCCCTGGAACTGGCCGGCGAGCGGGCGCCGGACGGCATCGTGCTGGATCTCATGATGCCCGGCATGGACGGGTTCCAGGTGCTGGACAAATTGAGGGCCGTTCCAAGGCTGGGAAAGGCACCGGTCATGGTTCTTACGGCCAAGGAATTGACGGACGAGGAACGTAAACATCTCTTGCGACAGGGCGTGATCACGATCGCTCGGAAGGGGTCCTTGGACCGATTCGGGCTGTTGAGGTCGGTGGATCGGATGCTGAACGGCTAGGCGAAAGACATCTTGGGGGAGAGTATGGCTGGACCGAAGATCCTGTTGATAGTGGATGATCGCAAGGAAAACAGATTCGTGTTCCAGAAGGTCATCAAGGCCACGTGCGACGGCGTTACGGTCCTGACTGCGCCTAAGGCGCGGGAGGGCCTCGAAACCGCTCTTGACGTCGTGCCGGACGGAATTCTGGCTGACGTGCAGATGCCTGGAATGGACGGCATAGAGATGTGCCGCAGGCTCAAGGCCGACGAACATACCAAAGACATACCGATCATGCTGATAACGGCGCATGACTCGCCCCCAAGCCTGCGCGCCGAGGGCCTTGCCGCAGGCGCCATGGACTTTATTTCGAGGCCCATCGACAACGAGGAGCTGGCCGCCAGGGTCAAGGTCATGCTGCGGATCTCCGAAACCGAGAAACGCCTGGTGTCGATGAACCAGGAACTGGAAGGCATGGTCGCGGACAGGACCCGAAAGCTGCGGCGCTCGCTGGAAAACCTGCGCACCACGATGAAGGGCACGATCACCGTGCTGGGCCGGACCGTCGAGTGGCGCGACCCCTACACTGCCGGACACCAGCGGAGGGTCGCTGAACTGGTGCAAAAAATCTCCAACCTGATGGGACTCGACAAAGACAGGGTGGAAGGCGCTTATACCGCAGCCTTGGTGCACGACCTGGGGAAAATAGCGGTCCCGGCCGAGATCCTGGCCAAGCCCACCAGACTGACCAAGGCCGAGTTCGAATTGATCAAGGGCCACTCAACCGTGGGTTTCGACATCCTGAAGGACATCAAGTTCCCGTGGCCCGTGGCCACGATGATAAGACAACACCATGAACGCATGGACGGGTCCGGCTATCCGGACGGCGCCAAGGGTGACAAGATCCTGCTGGAGGCCAGGGTAATCGGCGTAGCGGACGTGGTAGAGGCCATATCCGCGCACAGGCCGTACCGGCCCGCGCTGGGATTGGACGTGGCCGTGGACGAAATCAGGAAGAATCGTGACCGCCTGTACGACCCCAACGTCGTGGATTCGCTGTTGAAGCTCATCGATGACGGGTGGAAATTCGACCGCGAAGCCGGAGACGACGCGGCCCGCGGTTCTTTGACGCAAACCCAGCCAACCGCTTCCTGACAGCCCGTTCGCACACGGGCCGTTGCGGGTGAGATAGCCGTGGGCTATTCTATGGCAACCCGATGCAGGACCAGCCCGTCATGCCGGCGGTAGAGATCGATTCGGTAGTCAAGCGGTATCCCAATGGTACCGAGGCCCTCAACGGCCTCACCTTCAATGTTGAACCCGGCGAGTTCGTCTATCTGTCCGGGCCCAGCGGCGCGGGCAAGACGACCCTCATCAAACTGCTGCTGCGCATGGAAAAGGCGTCGGACGGTGACATCCTGGTTTTCGGCAAGAACCTCAAGGCCCTGCGCCGATCCTCGATACCGTTTCTGAGACGCAACATCGGCGTCATCTTTCAGGACTTTCGCCTGCTTCAGGACCGCAACGTTTTCGACAATATCGCGGTGGGTCTGCATATCCTGGGACTGTCTCGACGCGAGGTGAAGTCCCGGGTCGAAGGCGTCATGTTCGACCTCGGGATCGATCGTTACGCCGGGGCCTACCCCCCCATGCTTTCAGGCGGCGAGCAACAACGCGTGGCCGTGGGTAGGGCGCTGGCCATGCAACCGGCCCTCATCCTCGCCGACGAGCCCACCGGCAACCTGGATTGGGAACTTTCATCCGAGATAGTGCGCCTTTTCGAAAGCCTCAACAGGCGGGGGGCCGCGGTCTTGATGGCCACCCACGACAGGTTCCTGATCGAGGCGTTCCCCAAACGCACCCTCCTTCTGAACAAGGGATTTCTGATCGAGGACCTGAAGCCGCAGGGGGCGGGGACGGCGGGGACGGGCACGACGGGTACGGGCACGGGTACGGGTACGGATTTGGGGGAATCGGGCCGGATTTCCGCTGACGGAGACGACTGATGGACGGACCTCAAAAACCGTCCGACGAACGCCCAGGCGCCTCGGGCGAACACTCGACGCAACCGATGTCCCCTCCGCGAGGTCTGGCGGCGGCCAGAAAGGCGGCTCATCTGCTGACGGAGGGCGTCCGCGGCCTGCTCATATCCCCTGGACAGGTCCTGGCCTGCGTTTCTTCGCTGGCCGTGGCCACTTGCCTGGTCACCCTGTTCGGGTCGTTCGGTTCAGTGGCCGTGGACGCGCTGGAGAGGGCGGGCAACCGCGCTCACGTGATCATCTATCTGAAGGAACAGGTCCCTTCCGACAGGGTCAACGAACTGATGAAGACGATCCGTGGTCGTCCGGACGTGAACGACGTCAGGTATCTGAGCGCGGGCGAGGACAGGGCCAGGAACGCCGCGCTTTTGCCGAGGGACCTCGCGGCCTCCCTGCCTCCCGGGGAGATCCCGGGCCAACACTGTATCGAGGTGGGCTTTGGCGACGCCTCCGGGGGCGCGCCCGATGTGGTCGGACTCACTGCTTTTCTGAAAAAAATAGAGGATGTCGACGTGGTGGCCGAGCCGCCGGTAGGGGCCGCGCGCATTCGGGCCGCAGCCGCAGCCGTGCGTTTCGGACGATTGGCACTGTCGCTTCTGGCTGGTCTGCTGCTGTTGAGCACCATCTTCTTCGTGGTCGGCACCCTGACCCGCACCATGGAACGCCGTAGGGATGAAATGAACATTCTCAGGCTGATCGGCGCCACCGACGCCTTCCTGAAAGCGCCGCTTTACATCCAGGGGATCGCGCAAGGCGCCCTTGGAGTACTGGCCGGAGCAATCGCGGGCGTTTTCATTGTTTCCGCCGCAAATTCATGGCTGGCAACGGAACTGGCCGTCTCGATCAGGCTTCCCACCGGTCAGGGCCTGTTGGTGCCGCTGGCCCTTCTGGCCGGGGCCGGCGTCGGTGGGCTGGGGGCATTCATCGCCACGTCCAGGAGGCTGCCTTGACCGGGAAGCCGGTTTTTTCAAGAACCGTCGTATGGGTCCTGCTGGCCCTGGCGGCATCGCCGTCCGTGGTCGCCGAAGTCAAGGGTTCAGATGTCCTTCAGACCCTGAAGCAGGAAAAATCGATCCTGGACGCCTTGGACCACATGGTATTCGAGGAAAGGCAGGCTCAGCGTGAGATAGAGGCGGCTGAGGCCGCCAGGAAACAGGCCGAGACCAGACTGGCCCTGGCGGAAAAATCGCTGGCAGAGCTGCTTTCAGCCGAACGCACAGCCAGGGACCGCCTCAGGGTTACTTTGCGCCTGATCGCCGCGACCAGACCCATGGGCGGCGTTATGTCCATCTTTCTTGGCCTGGGCGACGACGACGAGAGCAGGCGGCGGGTCATGCTGGTCAAGCTGACCACCAGACAGGCCGGGGAGCTGGCCAGGCTGGATAAAGCGGCGCGCAAGGCGAACACCGCCCGATTCATCGCGTCCATGGAAAGGGCCAACGGTTACGCGGCCGCGGCCGCCGGACGCCAGGCAAAGGCCCGTCTTCAGGCCGACACGATTGCCCGACGAAAGATGCTGGCGGCCCTGGAAAGCGATCGCAGTCTGCACATGCGCCACGAACATGAACTGGACGCAGCCAGAAAGGCCATGGTCCGTCTGGTAGAGGCCCGCCTCTCCAAGGCGCCCGGGGCGGTCCACTTCGAACGACTGAAGGCCAGGCTGCGCTGGCCCCTGGCCGGTTCAAGGGTCCTGGTGCCGTTCGGCAACCGCGTCCATCCAGAGTTCAAAACGGTCACGCCCCACCCGGGTCTGACCCTTGTCTATGACAGGGGAAACGACCGGAACGTAAGGGCCGTAGCCTTCGGCAAGGTGGTGTATTCGGGCAGCATGCGGGGATACGGGACCACCGTGATCCTGGACCACGCATCCGGTTATTACACTGTGTACGCGGGACTCTCCACCCTGCGCGTGAAGGAGGGGCAGATAGTGCGCGAGGGAGACATCCTGGGCCTTGTGGAAAGGGGACCTGGGGACACGGATCTGCGCCTGTATTTCGAGCTTCGAAAAGGACACAAGGCCCTGGACCCCCTGCCCTACCTGCAAACGAGGACGTTGGAGCGATGAACGTCGCACCCATGCGGCCGGTCGAGGACGTCCGGCCCGAAGGCAAATCGGCCCGGGTCATCCTGCTCGTTTTCGCGCTGGCCGGATGCGCTGCGCCTCCGGTGATCAGAGGGGCCGAGAATCCGATCCTCCCGACAGGCCGCGAATCCGGTTCGCGCGACCTGCTCGATTATCCCCAACCCACGGGGGACCGTCCCCTGCTGGCGATAGTCATAGACGACGCCGGAGAGTCGATAGAACAACTGGAGCCGTTTCTGGACATCCCCGTGCCGCTGTCGTTTTCGGTCCTGTCCGCGGCGTCCCACCCGCGGGAAGTCGCGCTTTCGCTGGAGGCCCAGGGCAGGGACGTCCTGGCTCACATACCCATGGAACCGCTGAGCGCAGACCACATGGGCGGTCCCGGCTTCCTGCTGACTTCCATGACGACCCGGGAGATCGCGAAGACACTGGAGTGGGACCTGGAGCGCGTGCCGGGCGCGAAGGGCGTAAACAACCACATGGGGTCCCGCTTTACCAGGGACCGTTATGCCATGGCGGTGGTGCTGGCCGAGCTGAAAAAACGCGGATTGTACTTCCTGGATTCCAGGACGGACCCTGAAACCGTGGGCCGCGAGGCGGCGCGAAACGCGCGGGTTCCCTTCCTGGAAAGGGATGTCTTCCTGGACAACGACCCCCATGTACCCGAGATCAACCGTATGATGAACAGGGCTGTTGAAGTGGCCCATGAACGGGGATGCGCCATCGCCATCGGCCATCCCAGGCCCAACACGGCGGCGGTGATCAGGCGTTTTGCCCTTGATCCCGATCGCGACGTGGACGTGATCCCCGTGACCCGCCTCCTCGGCCTCCCCTGCCGGGACTCCGCTCACGGAACCCGTCCGGCACGATGAGCAGGCACCTGAACATCCCATCGCCTTCGCTGCGGGTGGTCAATCCCGAATGAGACTTCAATTCAAGGTGAATCAGGCGACGATCCTGGGCGTTCATCGGACTGAGGCGCACGACCTTGCCTGTCCTGATGGCCTTCGCGCCCATCTCTCTGGCCAGGGCGGAAAGCGCCTCCCGCCGACGGTTGCGGAATCCGACCGCGTCCAGGACGACGCGCTTGCGGCTCTCGGGAAAACGGTTGACCATCTTGTTCACGACGAACTGCAATGCGCTGAGGACCTCGCCGTCCCTCCCGATTACCACGTCTTCCTCGTCGGTCGAGATGTCCAGGGACACCCGGGTGTCATCCTCGGTCACCGTGACCTCGGCCTTTACGCCCATCCTCTGAAGCACGCCCTCCAGCGCTGCCTGGGCATCGGGACCCTTGATCGGGAGTTCCCTGGGCGTCTTGCCGTTGTCGTCCCCGGGCGCGTCATCACCGGTGGCCGCGTGCGCATTGCTTCCGGCACGGGGGGCCTCCTTGCGATAGACCATGGCCGCCGGCTCGTCCGCGACCCTCACCCGGATCTTGACCGACTTCTTGAACAGCCCGAACAGCCCGGTCTCGTTCTCCAGCACGTCATATGACATCTCGGAGATGTTGACACCCAGGTCTTCGGAAGCCTTCAGCAATGCTTCCTCTTCCGATTTGCCTTCAAAAACCTCTTCCTTCATTCGGCCCTCCCCGCTCTGCGTCAACCCGCCGCGGCGCCGGCCTTTGCCGGCCGCCTCACGTACCATTGGTGGGCAATCGCGAGCACGGTATTGATGAGTATGTAGAACACCAGTCCTGACGGCAGGAACCACATGAACACAGTGAACATGATCGGCATCATGTACATCATTATCTTGGCCTGGGTCTGGTCACCCATGGTCGGCGTCATCCTCTGCTGCACGAACATCAGCCCGCCCAGCAGCACCGGCATGACGAAATAGGGGTCCGGTCCGGACAGGTCGTCGATCCACAGAAACAACGGCATGTGGTACAGGTCCACCGCCCCGTAGATGGTCCTGTACAACGCAATCCAGATGGGCATCTGAAGCAGCATCGGGAGGCAGCCGCCAAGCGGATTCACCTTCTCGCGCTTGTACAGGTCCATCATGGCCTGATTCATCTTGGTTTTGTCGTCCTTGAACTTCTGGCGGATCTCGTCCATTTTGGGCTTGAGATCGCCCATGCGCTTCATCTGCTGCATGCTTTTCTGCGTCGGATACAGGGTCAGCAGTTTGACGATCAGTGTCAGCAGTATGATGGCCAGACCATAGCTGGGGATCAGGCCATAGGACGTCCTGAGTATCCACAGCATCGGCTTGCACAAAAACCCCAGCACCCAGAAGTCGATGGTGTCGTCGAGTCCCGAACCGACCTGTTCCAGGCGATCTATGAACTTCGGTCCGATATAGGCAGTGAACGGGAACGAACGTACCCGCCCAGGCAGCAGCGAGTTCTTTGCCTTTTCCAGACCGTCCAGATCGGCCTCGGAAGACGCCTTTGCCACGGCCCGCGAATAGGCCGTACCAAGGGTGGCGATATCGTAACCGCCTTCCAGGCCCAGTTTTTCCTCGGCCTCCCAGCAATGCATGCGCCCGGTCATCTGTCCCGTGGCCGGCAGCCATGAAGGCAGACATGCGTCCGAGCCGTCCTTGAGGCGAAATTTCTCCCACTGCATGACCGCCGCGAAACTGCCGCCCGCGTTACCGTCCCCAAGACATTGCACCGGGATGTCGCCGCCTGGAATGGCGGCCGTAAGAAAGTACCTGGAGTTTATGCCCACAAATCGGGCCCCGGTCCCCAGTCCGATTTCGGGCCCTACGAGGTCCTTCTGGTCCTTGGATTCGAGGTCGTCGCCCACCTTGCACGCGACCTGATGGATATCGGGCCGCGCGGCGAACATCATTCCGCATCCACCACCTTTGGTCTTTGCAAGATTGTCCCATCCAGTGATCACCATGCGCAGGCGGCCGTTGATTTCACCCTTTCCCAGGTTGATCAGGCGAATGTCGCCGGACAGCAGGTAATCACCAGCGATCCCCCATGTCCTCTCTATGAACATGGTGGACTTGTCAACGGACGGGTCCGGCCATACCAGGCGCACCTGCGTGTCCGATTGTTCCACCACCGTAAAAATCGGATCCCTGGCATACAGTGACCAGAAATCGTCCTTGATTACCGGGTGCCTGGGGTCCGACTTGATGGTCCTGGTCACATTCGGAGCGCCGGTCAGTTCCTCAAAATGCGCAGCGAACGGGTAGTAGGGCGCATCCCACGTCGAAACCAGATCCAGTGGGCCGGGTGCCAGCTTTTCTTCCGGGGGCCGTGGATTGGTGTGCGGCGCTTCCCTCTGCTTTTGAACGAACTGTTTGTCAAGCAGCCGGAAGCTCCGGATAGAGGCATTGTAATTGGACACCTGCGCATCGAAAAAACCGGCCCTCTTGAGTTCAACGGCCTGCTCGCCCAGGGGGACGTTCAACGGCATGACCTCGTCCGCCTCGACATCCCACCCGGCCAGCGAAACGGCCGCGAGCGCGAAAAGCCCCAGAACCCACGTCATCCTCGGTCCAGCGTTCGTCATCCCCTCATCCCTCATGGTACCGGGTCATATCCGCCGGGGTGCCACGGATGGCACCTCAGAATCCGCCGAATGCCCAGGTACAGGCCCTTGAAAAAGCCGTAACGTCGAAGCGCCTGAACTGTGTATTCCGAACAGGTCGGGTGATAGCGGCAGGCGGACGGAAGAAACGGCGACAACGCGTACTGATATGCCTTGACGAAAAAAACGGCCGTCAGGGCGGGGATCCGCAGCGCACGCCTAGCCGCCCAGGCCCAGCCGCTCGATGCCCTTGAGGAGTTCCCGCTCCACGTCGGACTTTGCGCCGCGGCGTCGATGCCTCCGGACGCCGTTTTCAACCGCTCCTGCACGCCGTTCCCCGTT